>JANMLV010000030.1:0-1600 GCA_031372705.1 Bacteroidota bacterium
GTTTCAGGATTTAACAAAACTAGGTCAGCATAATATCCCGGCGCAATAATACCTCTGTTTTTAATGCCAACATGTTCGGCGCTGAGAGCGGTCATTTTATTTATGGCAGTTGGTAAGCTCATAATTTGTTGTTCACGAACGTAATTACCTAATACACGCGTAAAAGCACCGTATCCGCGTGGATGCCCGCCATTTGCGCCATCGGAACAAATATTAGTATGAGTCCACGTTAAAAATGGAATGATATCATCATCGGTCATGCTTTTTCCCATAATTGCTTCAACATCATCATCTTCAGGATGTAATTTTTCATAAGCTTCAGCGGCTGCAACTAAATACATAATAGTAGCTTCTGGTGTTTCGTTTCTTAGTTTCGCTATTGCAGTAATTGACTTACCTGCATATTCAGGGTTAGGCTCAAACCGAACCATTATAGACTCCGATGCATCAAATAAATGGGTAGTAGCATATTTTGCCGCTTCGGGATTTGTGAAATCTTTCTTTGGAAACAACACGCGAATGGTAGCATTCCAATAAGTATATGGATAACAATCTGCAGTAATGTCAATTCCTTGCGAGCGCGCTTGCTCCAGCATGGCTATAATATCTGTGGCAGTTCCCCACTCATCTTTTAATGCGATTTTAATATGTGAAATTTGCACCGGTATTTTCGCTTCATAACCAATTACTATTATTTCTTCAAGTGCCGATTTTAGATTAATATCTTCACTACGTAAATGACTAATATATTTGCCACCTGCAAACGCAGTAGTTTTTGCGAGTTGAATAATTTCATCTTTGGAGGAATAAAATCCATCTTCATATTCTAAACCGGTTGATAAACCCAAAGACCCTTTTTTCAGTTCTGCACGCAATATATAATTTATGGAGTCTATTTCTTTTTGAGTTGCCGGACGACGAACATCGTTTTCTCCCATAACCAAGCGGCGCAAAGTGCCATGGCCAGTATAAGTGGCAACATTTACTGATTTAGGATATTTTTCACTCCATATTTTTAAACTGTCAATAGGATCGCTATCTCCATCTTGTCCAATTACTATTGTGGTAATTCCCTGACTTATTGCGGGCAATGCATCGGGGTTATCATTTAAGCCGCGGTCAACATGGCTATGCGTATCTATAAAACCCGGAGTTAATATTTTTTTACTTCCGTCAATAATTTTTTCATTTTCAAATGGTTTTAAGTCTCCCACCCCAATAATTAAATCACCCTCTATTCTAACCGAAGCAACTCTTGCAGGAGTTCCGGTACCATCAATTACATTAGCGTTGGTAATTAGTGTAGTTGGTGCAATTGACACAGATTTACCTTCAAACAAATCAGCTGCTATTTTGAAGCCGCTAACGTCAGAGTGTGAAAATACTCACCCCACCATTACAGCCCACTCAAAAGTACCAATTAAATTCAAAAAGATGTACTACCTTTCGAAAAATAAGCAGCATGGATTTCATCACCCCTCAAAATCGCCACCAGATTACGTTCGCCAGCTTGGAAGACAAAATAACTGCCGACAACCCGGTTCGATTCCTAGAAGCATTTGTGGAGCACCTGGAACTCGACAAGCTAAATTTTATTGTT
>JANMLV010000077.1:0-3732 GCA_031372705.1 Bacteroidota bacterium
AAAAGTTGGTGCTTCATAAGACAACACATTATACCCGTGACGAAATTGACGGAATATGTAATGCACTTGAAGGCATTGATAATATTGAACTTCTGCAAATACAACAGTTCAGCAATTGGAGAGCCATTAAACTGAAAAAAAATCAATCAACAGGTAAACACGAATTTGACGGTTTTCCAATTGATAGAGGAACAATCATTCAATTAGACGAATTTAGTTTCTTGCTTTGGACTCACGGTTTAGTTCAAAGTAACGAATTACTAAAACCATACTATCAAGGTAAAAGAGGTATTCCGACACCTTTGCTGATTAAAAGATTTAGAGGTACAGACCCAATTGAAACAGTAGCTAACGACATTTTAAAATTAACAAAGATGAACTGGAACGGAGCAGAACTTTACAAGACAATGCCAGTAACGATTGACTTTTCAAAAAGACTTTCCGTAATGGGAAAACAATTAGAAGAACTTGGAAACAAAGCCTATGATTTTAGATACTTCATATAGCCAACGCAATTTGCAAGCACAATTAAAAACCGCACAAGCCGACACACGACCAAAGTTTTTAATAGAGCTTGCAAAGCCAACCCAAAAGAAAAATTGTTTTTAAAAAATTTCCCGACCCTTCAAAAAAAAATAAAAAACGCAACACACAGCCGACACGACAATGACACAGAAACTCAATATTGACAATGGTTTGCAAGGACGGTGGACAGAACGCCAGCACCTAACAGCACCTACAAGAAATTGGCGGTTCAGTGCTTCGTATGACAGTTTTGTGGTTAAACAAACATTGGTGCTTCGTATGAAGTTTAGTGGTAAAAATCGCCAACTTCTTGTAGCTGCAAACCGTTATACGCAACCTTAAAGAAGCAGTCCGTTTTCAAAATCAGCATACATTTGACAGTATTCTTTTGATAGTTCACTTCCTTTGCAATTACGATTTAATGCTTTTGCAGTTTTTAAAGTTGAGCAACTACCAGCGAAAGGGTCATAAATAGTATCGCCTTCTTTTGTTGAGTTTTCAACTAATAGTTTCAATAGTTCAGTAGGTTTTTGATGTGGGTGTATTGCTTCTTTTGCTCTTGATGCGGTTATCACATTGCCTACATTCTTTAAATTAAATGTATTCGGTAATCCTTTACTAAACACTAAAATATATTCGGCTTGGCTTCTATATCCTGCACCAGTTCCAAAATGTCCTTTGTTCCAACAAACTATATTCACTATTTTAAAACTTGCTAATTCTAAACAATCTGCCATATTTCGTAATTGCTTCCAATCTGTAAAACAATACAAATGAGAACCTAATTTCATTGTCCTATAAAGTTCCCTAAATATTGGTTTTACAAAAAGCAAAAAGGCTCTTTCACTCATATCGTCAAATTCAATATGGTTATCGTCATTTGCAAATCTTCCTGTTCCCTTTGATTTACTTGTAAGCCCTGAATATGGTGGGTCAGTAATTACACAATCAATACTATTATCTTCAAATCTTGAAAGTGTTTGTAAGCAATCCTCATTAAACAGCTCGATAAAAGGCTGCGTATAACAGTGGTTTTGCGTCATTGGGGCTTTTGTGCTATCTATAATCATTTGTGCTAAATTTAAAATTTGTACTATCTATCGGCTTTAGTGCTGGAAATCCCCAACGAACGCAAAGCCACAAAACGTTAGCACCAATTGTAAAACGACACCGTAACAGACCGACATAGACGAATGAAATATAAAAATATCAGAGAAGAAGAACTTAAAAATAAAGTCGGTGCGGACTGGTTTAAATCATTCGACACGACAGAGATTTTGGGTAACGTAGATTTTACAGTTTTCCCAAAACAAGACAGCATTTTCGGACGGACACCATTACTTTGGGCAGAAGCTAAAACTGGCAATTTTGACGTTCCGACAATGTTTGTTCAATTGGTTCTTACAATCGGAAAAGCCAGAACTTTTGACAAAACTTTGCCTCCTGCATTTCTTGGAGCTTTTGACTTCAAAAAAATTGCGTTTGTTCCATATATCAGCATTCAAGACATTTTTTATATCAACGACTTCAATTGGAACGTAACACCAAGTAACCACGAGACAAAAGAATTTAAACTCATCAAGGACAGAATTGAAGCAACACTAAAACAAAATACTTACATCTACGATTACCAAGCAGACGAAAAAGACCTAAAAACATTCATAGCAAACAACATTGCAAAAGCGACAGAAGCTAGTAAAATAAAAATTGATAAAAATAATTTCATCCCAATTTACTTGCGTTGGCTTGACATCGTAAAACCAGTAATTGATGTAAACTGGGACGACCTAAAAAAAGCAAGTATTTTAAACAGCGACTTTTATTTAGCTGACTTGTTTGTAGATGATAAAGACACCAATAAAATTGAAGATGACTCTTCAATCAGAGATAATCTATTTGTAATTTTTCAAAATCAAGGCTATAAAATTGAGAAAGAAAACATCAAGCAAATGTTTGATGCGACAATCAACATAAAAAATAAAGAAACCTATTTACAATTTTGGAAACGCTACAAACGTCCGCCAATAAAAGAATTTCAGAACTACATAATTGAACGTAGGGATTTACTTGTTCCTCAAGACATCAGAGAACGCAAAGGAGCATTTTTCACACCTCGACAATGGGTTGAACTTTCACAAAAATATTTGTGTGACTTGTTGGGTGAAAATTGGCAAGAAGAATATTATATATGGGACTGTGCCGCTGGCACAGGCAATCTTCTTGCGGGTTTGACCAACAAATACAATATTTGGGCAAGCACTTTAGACCAAGCTGACGTTAAAGTAATACACGACCGTATTGAACAAGGTGCAATCCTATTAGAAAATCACGTTTTCCAATTCGACTTTTTGAATGATGATTTTTCTAAACTACCACAAGGTTTGCAAGATATTTTGAATGATGAAAAGAAAAGAAAAAAACTTATCATATTTATCAATCCACCTTATGCAGAAGTTTCAAGCAAAGCAGAGAAAGGCAAAGTTGGAGTGAACCTATCTAAGACCCATACAAAGTATAATTCAATATTAGGTACAGCAGGTAGAGAACTATTTGCACAATTCTTAATCAGAATATATTCAGAATTTAATGGTGTAATCCTTGCAGAATTTTCAAAGTTGAAAATTCTGCAAGGATCGGCTTTTTTGAGCCTTAAAGACCACTTTCAAGCGAAGCTTGAGAAAATTTTTTTAGCACCTGCCGACACATTCGATAATGTAAAAGGACAATTCCCAATTGGCTTTAAAATTTGGAATACAAATAAAAAAGAGATATTTGAAAATGTTGTAGCCGACATTTACGATAAGAACGCCAATTTCATTGGCACAAAGGGAATTTATGCTTTAAACAAAAGCCAATACATCAACAAGTTTATTTCCATTTATAAAACCACCAAAGAAAATAGTATTGGTTTTATGGACGGCATTAACGGAAATGATTTTCAGCATAACAACATTGTTTATGTTTTAAACACTAAAGAACAATTACCAAATCCTCGTGGCATTTGGATTACCAAAGACAATTTAATTCCCGTTTCAATTTACTTTTCAGTTCGTAAAGCAATTGAAGCTAATTGGTTAAACGACCGAGACCAATTTTTAAACCCAAATGAAAATTGGAAAGCGGACAAGGAATTTCAAAATGATTGTTTGACTTTTACTTTATTCAATAACAACATTCAAATCAAGTTTGGGATAAATCAATGGATAC
>JANMLV010000090.1:0-7456 GCA_031372705.1 Bacteroidota bacterium
ATTAATGTAATTATGGTCGGTAAGCATGGGAGCGCTAAATACATAACTCGCAAAATTGGTCGTCCAAGTTGGGTCAGATGCAAATCCACGGATATAATTCCAATAATTACCAAAGTTTTCAAAACCTAACATTTCTCGGCTTGATTTAAAATAACTTTCGTTGCCCAATTCAACACCAACAACATTTATATTTAGAACAGGATTATCGTATTTTAGGTATTTTATAATTTCTTTGCATTGAGTAGCAGTTTCACTAAAAATATTTAAACATACAATTACATCTACAACATGACTTGGATATGCTGTTTGTATATCTTCAATTAAATGAACAAATTGTTCAATAGCTGATGCAGTACCGTCAGGAACTGCTTCTTGAACAAGCCATTTGTTATAGAATCCTTCGAAATCTTCTTTGAAATCAATATTTAACCAAGACGCCCAATTATCGCAATCTCCTGTCTGTAAATCATCATCTGGACCATCAGTTTCTAAATCAAATAAAATACTGGCCATTGTAACTGTAACACCTACATCAATTATTTCATCAGTTACATCATAGTAGCGAATAATTTCATAAATATCATACCCATACCCTTTTATTGGATCAAGTCCCGCGGGTCCGACAATATCTCTATAAGGCCTTAAATGCATAAATTTAGAATGCCCACCGGAAGGAAATCGCAACGATTTTGGGCATAAGTCCACTAACCATTGCCAGGGATTTGCACTATGTGGATTATACTCGGGAATTGCGTTATCAAAAAACATACTGCCAACATGAAAACCAAATTGGCCTTGATTTATTGTTTTTACATTATTGCCAACGTCAACTCCAATTTCAGCATGATGCAAAATGCGTGCATTAGCAGTGTTGTTGTAGTTTTCATTTCGAATGTTGGTATTTGTCATACGCAATGCTAGGCTGTCGAGTGAAATGGTATCGGTTACTATAACGAAAACGGAATCCAAGCCATCGTTGTAGCTAAAAATGGTGTCCTCAAAAATATCGTAAGTTTCGGTTGCAAGGGTGTCGGGGGGTTTGGCTAAAAAGCTTTAAAGGGGTTATGAAAATAGTGAGTAGAAAACTACAAACTACAAGGTTTCGGAAGGTTTTCATATATTATTATTTATGGTTTATTAAAGTTACAAAAAAATTTAGAAATTGTCAAATAAAATCGATTTGTAACCTAAAACTAGATTTTATTTTACTTGATAATATATCAATTCACAGTTTTAGCCCGTAATTTTTACCTGAACCAATAAATTTGTTTAAACCCCTTACCTTCGCAGTATGCATAAAGCAGATTTCCTTGTAATTGGCTCCGGAATTGCCGGATTAACCTTTGCGCTTAAAACAGCCAGGCGGTTTCCTGAGAAAACAATCATAATAATTACTAAAGCGGCTGAAGAAGAAACCAACACAAAGTATGCCCAAGGCGGTATTGCGGCGGTTTGGGATTTTGAAAAAGACAGCTACGCAAAACATATTGAAGATACCTTGATAGCCGGCGATGGTTTATGCAAAAAGGAAATTGTTGAGATAGTTGTGAAAGAAGGTCCTGACCGCGTGAGAGAAATTATAAAATGGGGCGCCGATTTCGATAAAAATAAAGAGGGTGAATATAGTTTAGGAAAAGAAGGCGGCCACTCAGAATTTCGTGTCCTGCATCATAAAGATGTTACCGGAAAAGAAATAGAAAAAACGTTGTTAGAAGAGGCAATCAGTTTGCCAAATATTACTATTCATGCACATCATTTTGTGATTGATATTATTACTCAACATCACTTGGGTAGAATTGTTACGAGACATACTCCGGATATTGAATGTTATGGTGTTTATGTTCTCAACAAGAAAAACAAATCGATAGAAAAAATATTGGCAGGTATTACAATTATGGCTAGCGGCGGCGCGGGGCAAGTGTATAAAAATACTACCAATCCGCTTATTGCAACAGGCGATGGCATGGCAATGATTTATCGCGCAAAAGGTCGTGTTGCCAATATGGAATTTGTGCAATTTCATCCAACATCATTATATCAACCCGGTGTATCACCTTCGTTTTTAATTACGGAAGCAATTCGCGGCGCAGGTGGAGAATTAAAAACGAGCGACGGCAAACCGTTTATGCATAAATATGATGAACGAAAATCATTAGCGCCTAGAGACATTGTTGCCAGAGCAATTGATAATGAAATGAAAATTCGTGGTGATGAATTTGTGTATTTAGATTGTGCACCAATAAACAGAGAAGAATTATTATCGCATTTCCCGAATATTTATGAAAAATGTAAATCAATAGGATTAGATATTGCAAAAGATTTTATTCCTGTTGTGCCTGCAGCACATTATATGTGTGGCGGTATTTTAACCGACGCATTCGGCCATACCAGTATTAATAATTTATACGCCTGCGGCGAATGCAGTTCAACCGGATTGCATGGTGCAAATAGACTAGCCAGTAATTCTTTATTAGAAGCATTAGTTTTTGCACATAGAATTTATGAAGATGTTGTAAAGCGCAATGAAAATATTTCTATACAAGAAAATATTCCTGACTGGAATGCAAAAGGTACTAACCAGCCAAAAGAAATGGTTATGATTACACAAAGCATAAGAGAGCTTAAAGAAATTATGACAAATTACGTTGGTATAGTGCGCAGCAACGAGCGGTTAGACAGGGCATTAATTCGCTTGCATTTACTATATGAAGAAACAGAAAAACTGTACGAAACAACGGCAATTTCACCACAACTTTGCGAATTGCGCAATTTAATAACTGTGGGATTTCTAATTACACGCGGCGCAAGTGCTCGCAAGGAAAGTCGCGGATTGCACTACACTACTGATTATCCGCAAAAATCAGATTGGGCAGAAGATAGTTTGTTTTAAAGTGGTAATTTTACTTGGAATTTTGTGGTAAATTAAATGAAAGGGTTTTTAACTATAATATTATTTACAATTGTAACATTGCTTTCCGCTCAGGATTATTGCAATATGAACCGTTTCGACGAGTATGTTTTCGATGAAGCTGATATTGAATTAGTTACAAACATAAAGTATGGTGAAGGTTTGAATAATCTTGGCAATATGCAAGATTTAAAATTAGATATTTATCGTCCAAAACCTGCATTAGATGAACTAACTAAAAAGCCCGCAATATTTTTTGTTCATGGTGGCGGCTTGGTTGGCGGTTCAAAAGATAGTCAGGGTGCCGTTGATTTAGGTTATTTATATGCGCAGCTTGGTTATGTATACATCAGTATCGATTATCGGATTGGTTGGAACAACGGCGAAGCAGAAGATGGTTGCGGCGGCGATACTAACGATTTATTTAGAGCAACCTATCGCGCAGTGCAAGATGTAAAGGCTGCCTATCGTTTTATTAAGGCTGAAGCTGATGTTTATGGAATTGATACTAATGCCATTTTTGTTGAAGGCAACAGCGCCGGTTCAAGATTAATATTATTTGCTTTGTATGCAAGTCAGGGCGATTTTGATACTCAATTTTATGATGAATTGGGAAGTATTGATACGGCAGTAAATGATTATACCAATTATGCTTTCAATCCCATTGGTGTAATAACTGAAGCCGGAGGTATTGAAGATACCAGTTTATTATACAATAATAATTTTCCGCATTTATATTTTCATGGAACATGCGATTCTATAGTTCCATTTTTTTCGGGACCAACATTTTTTTGTTATGACCCATTTTTATATCCTGTTTTGCATGGCAGTTGGCAATTAGTTCAAATGTCGAAACGATTAGGCAGAGATTATCAATTTTATATTGGTGAAGGTGCAGGACACGATGCTGTAGTTCCGGACTCAATTGTTGTTTATGCAGCACCGTTCATGAAAGATATTTTATGTAATACTTTTACAAATAAGGAATTTTATCGGGTATTAGGAAAATATAAATGCGCTGTAGCCAACGAAGGCGAATTAGTAATTGTTGATATTTATCCTAATCCTGTTATCGATAATATTTATCTTCAAGTAACCAGCACGCGCGACAAAGAAATTGAAATGGCCATTTACAATGCTTTAGGCCAATTTGTTATGAATTATAATCTCGATTTTTATCCTCCAATTCGCGATTATATAATTGATGTTTCCACACTAACAAGAGGCATTTATTATTTACGAATTAGCCAGCGACAAGAAGTGTATGTGGCGAAGTTTATGAAGTAAATGAGCTAATAAGCTAATGTGCAAATGTACCAATGTACCGATGTACCAATGGAACAGCCAAACAGCCAATGAACAGCCGAACGGCGGATAGCTGATGTGCCATTGGCACATCAATACGTAGGCTGTGCTATTAGCACATTAATAGACTGCTCATTGGACGTTTAATTTGTACATCGGTACATTGGTACATCTGCACATTAGTTGGCTGTTTAATTTGTACATCGGTACATTGGTACATTTGCACATTAATTGGCTGTTTAATTGGTACATCGGTACATTGGTACATCTGCACATTAGTTGGCTGTTTAATTGGTACATCGGTAAATTGGCACATTTGCACATTAATTGGCTGTTTAATTGGTACATCGGTACATTGGTACATTTGCACATTAGTTGGCTGTTTCATTGGTACATCGGTACATTGGTACATCTGCACATTAGCTTTCGCGCTGCATCCCATACAATTTCACATATCTCATAAACACCCCTTTCGCTGCAAGCGAGCAAACAATAAACCCTGTCCATCCATCAAGAAATCCGAGGTCGATGATAAAGTGTTTGAAAAAACGGAATGCCGGTTTAATAATGAAGTGATAGAAGCCGGGATTTTTTACTTTTTTAGCAGCATCGTTTGCGCTCCAGGTAGAATAGCGGTCCCATTTTTCGAGGTAATGGAAAATATCTTTGTAAGTATTGTGAACGAGTTTGTATTTTAATTTCCCGGTTGTTCCGGTGGTTATTATTTCTGCGTGTACATGTTTTTCTTCGTACTTACAGGTGTCGCGTTTAAAAAATCGTACCACCTTATCGCGTTGCCAACCGCTGTATTTTACTTCTTTACCCATAAAATAATTTTTACGGTAAATCCAGTATGCATCGTGTGCTATGGTTTCTTGTGATAATAAAGATTGAATTTCTTTTTGTAATTCCGGCGTTACGCGTTCATCGGCATCAACAATTAAAATCCAGTTATGTGTTGCAAGCGGAATAGCTCTGTTTTTTTGACTGGCAGAATTGATATATTCACTTTCAATTATTCTTGACGTATATTTTTTTGCGAGCTCGATTGTGTTGTCGGTACTAAATGAATCTACCACCATAATTTCATCGCACCAACTCACTGATGCTAATACAGCTTCAATATTATGTGCTTCGTTTTTACACGGAATTATGGCAGTAATTTTATGCATAAGCATTTTCGGTTTTTTCGGTTAGTGCCGAATCGTCGATATATTTTTTAATCAACAACAAAAATAAAAGATAAAAAGCAGTTCCTATCTGTATTTCGAGTGTATGTTCTGCCATAAACGAAAATACCATTATCAACAAGAAAACGGTAAATAGCATATTGCGATATCGTTTTTTGCTGAACCATGGATAGCATAATGTAAATACAAATACCAAAAATCCAATAACTCCGCTTGCAGCTAAGAAATATACAAATTGGTTATGCGGAAGTTTAGATTTAACAAATTCACTTCCTGCATTTTGAGCATACAATATATCCATTTCTGCTTTTATGTCGCCAACACCAACGCCAATTATTGGATTTTGTTGCGCAATTTGTAATCCGTACTCAATGCTTAAAAGACGCTGTGCATCGCTGTGTTCGGGATGTAATTCACCCTTTTTTATCAGGTCCAATTCATATTGGAAATACAACATTCTAGAATGCAGTGAAGGAATAAACTGCACTGCGCTGATAGCAAATATGGCCATCCCCGCAAGGGCTAATAAACCTTTTATATATGCTTTTTGAGTGAAAAGCCAATGAAATATCATTACCACTATTGCTATATAAAGCGTTAGTATTCCGGAGCGCACAGCAAATATGTGAATGAACAAGACAAGAAAAGCCAACGAAGCGGCTAAGACATGTTTTTCTTTTTTATTGACAAACAAAAACTTTTGTTTGTATAAGTAGATGCCAACAACGATTGCAAATGCCATTTCTAAGCTAAAACGAATATGGTCGCGCAGGGGAGCCGGAATTGGCTGGCCTTTAGTCAGTTGTTCGTTGAGGGTTTCAAAATGTGCAAAATAGTTAATACATACAACAACGGCTGCTGCTGTAATAACATAAAAATATACAGCCAACCATCGTTGAAATGCTTTGTCAGTAAGGGTTTTGACAGTTGTAAACCCTAAAGGAAGTGCCAAAAAGGGTAATTTCATTCTACAGCGGTCTATCCAATATCCCGTGTCATGAGAGTAAATCCCTGTAAGTAAATAAACGAGGAATAAGGCTAAAAAAAGCATGCTGGTGGTATCTCCAAACCATTTTTTAAAATTTTGACCGGCTCTTATGTTGATAATAGCATTACAAAGGAGCATAATAGTAGCAACGCTGAGCACCACTTTTGAGGTGACGAGGCCAACAATTAACCCTAAAATAGCCAAAGAGGCGAAAAATTGATTCGGAAAAACCCTTAGTAGTGAGCGCATGTAGCAGTTAGTTCGTAGAAGTAGGGTCTATATTTCCATTATTTTTTTGTTAAATAATGAACCAAAAGTAAAAAAATTAAATTAAACAGAACAATCGTCCAATTATAAATAATTTGAAAGGACGGTACATTTATTCTAATTTTAGGGCTGTGGAAAAAGCAAACCTCACCAAAGGCAATAAGGACCGTATCTTCAATAAGGAGTTTTTACCCCATATGGATGCGCTGTACAATTTTGCTTTTCATCTTACTTTAGACGAAGATGATGCAAATGATCTGGTACAGGAAACTTTTTTGAAAGCTTATCGCTTTATAGAATCATACCAGCAGGGTACAAATGCAAAGGCTTGGCTATTTAAGATTTTAAAAAACGGGTTCATAAACGAATACCGTAGAAAAACTAAGCAGCCGACAAAAGTTGATTATGATGAGGTGGTGAGCTACCACGATACCGACGATGAGGGCCATGTAGAGTACCTTGATTTAAGGCAGGAGTTGTTTCAGGGCATGCTGGGAGATGAGGTTACACGGGCGTTAAACCAATTACCCGTAGATTTTAAAACGATAATTCTCTTGTGTGATATTGAAGATTTTTCATACGAGGAAATTGCAAAAATTATTGATATACCCATCGGCACAGTAAGATCACGCCTTCACAGGGCACGCAATATTTTAAAAGAAAAATTACGCGAATACGCTCAAAAAGAAGGCTATAAAGAAAAACGATAAATTATGGATCAACAGCTACCTAAACACGATTGCAGAAACTTTGTAAGAAAGGTTTTTCTGGTATTGGACGGCGAATTACCCGAAACCG
>JANMLV010000095.1:0-17789 GCA_031372705.1 Bacteroidota bacterium
ATTAAATACCGGCTGTCCGGTAAAAAAAGTAGATTTGCCCATGAGTTTAGTTTTTGGTCGCAAATCAAAACTAACACTTATTGGGAGTTCTTCGGAGCTCCCTTTTTTTTGAAACCTATTTTTTACCGGACACCAGTGATCAGCACATCAGCACATTGGTTCTCTCCGCTTTCTCCCTTTTCTCCGCGAGAACCATTCCAATCAGCACATTTGCATTCGGCTGTTTCATCTGCACATTTGCACATTTGCACATCAGCACATTAGTTCCCGGCTGTTTCATCTGCACATCAGCACATTCGCACATCTGCACATTAGTTCACCCATCCCTCCCAAAAATTTCCTATTTTTAATACAAATTACAATTCCATTGCAACCGGTGGTAATTCTAACCGGCAATTGCTATACACCCTAAACGTAAAAAATATGCGTATACAATTTACATTTATCTTAACATTATTTTGTTTGCTGGCTACAGCGCAAGTAACGTTTGGCGATAAAAAGATTTTTGGATTTGCTTATGAAATATGTGTAGATATTGAATATCCTACAATAACGGAAGTAATTGCAGGAAGTCCTGCTTATTTTGCGGGTTTAAAAGTAAATGATAAGTTGCTTGCTATAAATAATCAGTCGTTAAAAAATTTACCACTAGAGACAGTAGTCACTATTTTTTCTTCAGCACCTTCACAAAATAATAGTTTGCAATTGGAAACTGTGGAAGGGAATCAGCATACTAAATTATTAGGAAAAGCTGCATTTATTGCTGCAGCGTATTATGGACATAACTGTACTATTTTTTTAAATGAACGCAATCAACCCTTAACTGTTGCCGATCAACATTGTTTAACACCTAATGCCGATTGTTATAATGGTTTTGGTTATTATGTATACGATTCAACACAGGCATTTTATGGGTATTATGAAAACGGTGACCGTTTATCGGGATTTTATTATTATGTGCAAGATAATAAGGCGTGTTACTACTTAGGTGAATTTGTTAATAACGATTTCTCCGGAACCGGCATACTGCGTTATACGTCTGTTGAGCAAGAGGACTTAATTTACACAGGCGAATTTTTGAACGGACAAGCAAACGGTCAAGGAATAGTTACAAATTTGGATGGGTCATTGGCATATTCAGGTGGCTATAAGGATTGGCAGTATTACGGATATGGAAAAAGAATATTTGCAGACGGCACCATTGCTGAAGGTGAGTGGATAAACGGCGTATTACAAAATTCACAAACCACTCAAACGGTAGCCATTATCGACAATTCCGGATACACTGCTGAGGAGATTGCTCAGGCCGATCAAATGCGAAAGGTGGGATTAACAGAAGAGGAAATTAGAAAATATTTTAATTATATAAACACACCTCCTACCAATCCATATCCAACGGATGGATCTAATACTACAAAATCAGCGCTTGATGAATATGAAGAATTGCTCGTTACTTTTAATAATGAAACCGGCCTTAGGTTGCTCGAATCATTTGATGTAAGTTTTTCAAAATATCAAGTAGGGAGCTGTTTTACCAACTGCAGCGAGTATAGAAGGAACATCTACTTGATTGTAGAAGATAATTTGAAAAATTTAATCATTTCACCATTAGTTCTATCTAATTCAATACTTGATTCGAATAATAATTTCCCGTTTGATTTTTTGGAAAACAATTCAGGGTACACGCTTTATTATAATAATATGATTACCGAATCAGTTACTACGGGATGCTCATACCAGTGGCGATTGATATCTGATGACGCAGACTTACATTACGCGCGTGTTTTAGTATTTACGAATAAATAAAATAAATCTTTGTATTTTTTGGGCGCGGCTATTGCGTTGTATAAGCGTTCCCCTTTTAAATGACACTGTCGAAATTTCATTTGAAGCAGCTATTCAAATTACTTTTAGCCGGAAACTATAACTTCTGCATATTATTTGTTAATTTTGAGTAGTAGCTATGTAGTGTGATAATTCCCCACATCCACTCATTACTCATGCCCGCCTCGGACAACTCATTGCTCATCCTTCGGAGGTCAGTGTGCGAATTATGAGTAATGAGTAATGAGTAATGAATGATGAGTGGTGTAGAATATTACTTGACATGAGTGCCTTTTAATTACCATTTTAGTAGGCTTGTCATTTTACATCGCTGCGCAAGTTCTAAATATTACAACTGAGTGCACCATCCATATTTGATTTATTTTGATGGGATACAGTAACGAAGAAAAATTAATTAATAAAAAGTGGAGATCAGCAACCACTCTAAAAAACGGGGCGCATTCCGAAAAGCCAAAAGAGTAGGAAAAAATTAAATTATTTTATCATGAAAAATTTAAAAATATTGTGTTTTACTGTTGCGTTTACCTGCATATTGTCGGTGAATAATCTTTTTGGTCAAGGAGCTTACGTAAATATTAACGCCGGCTACAGTGGTTGTATGAGCGCTACTAATTTAGACTACTTTGCCTTTTATAACTATACCAGTGCGCCTAATTCAACCACGCTTGAACAAGTGTATGTATCGCTGGGAAAAGGAATAAATATTGGTGGAACCTTTGGCTACATGTTCAACGAAAACATTGGCGCCGAATTAGGTGTTTCATACCTTTTAGGTAGCAAATTTACAGCTATGGATGAATATGAAACCGGCACTACAGATTATACTTTATCATCTAAAATGTTAAGAATTAATCCTTCTTTGGTTATTGCTTCGGGGTTAGATGATATAAATCCTTATGCTGAGTTTGGATTAGTTATTGGTATGGGTTCTGTTACTTATGAAGTTGACGAAAATTACGATGGTGATAAATCCAACACAGTAATTATGTTAGATGGAGGATTGGCTTTGGGCTTAAGCGCAGCAATAGGTGCTAATTTTAATATTAACGATAATATGTCATTTTTTGCTGAGATTAACATGATTAATATGTCGTATGCTCCAACCAAAGGAGAATACACAGAAGCAACATACAATGGAACAGATGAGCTGCCTGATTGGACAACTAGCGAGAAAGAAATTGAATTTGTAGATAGTTACACTTATTTTAATGATAATCCACCTTCAGATTCAGAACCAAGCCAAGAATTAAAGCAAGTATTACCATTTGGTAGTGTTGGTTTGAATGTGGGATTAAGGATTGCCTTATAATCACAAATTGTAATTTGACTTTTTAATTTATTTTTAAATTAAGTCGTCGTTGTCTTCTTATTTGTTGAAATGTGTAAAATCTTCCACCACTTTGAAAGGGGTTTTGCATATTTCAACAAATTTTTTATAATATTAAGCTCGCTTAAACCCAATCATCGCTTCTAAAAAGGAAAAGGCATTACCGCCATTTATTTGATAATCTGAGTTGGTAATCTGAAAAATTTGCTATGAAAGAACTTCAAAACTACCTAAACCACATGACACCTATTTCAGATAAAACCTGGAATTTGCTGGAAGACATTTTTGTTCAAAAAGAATTAAAAAAATTAGACCTTTTTTGCCCGGTTGATAAAGTTGCAACTAAAATTGCTTTTTTACAAGAAGGAATTGTGCGTTCGTTTTATACAAATAAAGAGGGACAAGAATTAAACAAAAACTTTTTTGTTGCGCCCGCTTTTATTGGAGCGTATTCTTCGTTAATAACGCAAATGCCTAATAAATTGGCTCAACAAGCCCTAACCAATTGCATCATTTGGGAAACAGATTATGCTAATATAAAAAAGCTATACGATAGTTGTCCCGACCTCGAAAGATTGGGAAGACTTGTCGCAGAATATTATTTTGTTGAAAAGGAAATCCGCGAAGTAAACCTGCTAAATCTTGAAGCAAAAGAATATTATAAAATCTTTCAACAACAATACCCAACATTAGAACAACAAATTTCACAATATCACGTGGCTTCATTTTTAGGTATTACACCTACCCAGCTTTCTCGCATCAGGGCAGAAAAAACCTAATTTTCATTTCTTTACATATGTAAACAACTTTGAAAATATTTGCGCTCACCTTTGTAGCATAATTTAAAACAAAGAAAATGAGCAACAGTAAATCAAGTTTTTTAGTCATAGGCGGCCTTATGGTATCTTTATTTGTACAATCCTGTGCATTGCAGCCTTTGGCTTGGCAACCGCCCGTAAAACCTCACTTTGAGGGCGCTACAGCACTTAACAACGAATTAACTAAAGTTGAAAAAATAGACTTAGCAGGTTGGGTTGGAGCCGAAGATATTGTATTTGATAGTTTGGGTAACCTTTATTGTGGCGTGCACAAGGCGGTAAATGATTTTTCAGACGGTAAAATATTAAAAATCAGTCCTGAAGGGGAAATTCAAATTTTTTATGATGCAGGTTCTTGGGTAGCAGGTTTGCATTTCGACAAACAAGGTAACTTAATTGCCTTAAGCCACAAGGAAGGTTTAATTAGTATTAGTCCGCAAAAAATAGTTACTGTTTTGGCAAATAGAGATGCCCAAGGAAACAAATTTTTGATTCCAAATGGTATTGATATCGATAGCAAACAAAATATTTATTTTACCAATACATCTACTGAAAGTGCCTATACCATAAAATACGGCAGAAAATTGATTTTAGAGATGAAACCGAGTGGAGCTTTGTATCAATATAACCCCGCTACTAAAGAAATTAAAACATTAATTGACGGCACTTATTTTGGAAATGGTGTAGTGCTTTCGAAAGACGAATCATTTTTATTGATGGTTGAAACCACTAAATATCGCGTCTTAAAATATTGGCTTAAAGGCGAAAATACAGGTAAAGTAGAAGTATTCATTGATAATTTGCACGGATTTCCAAATGGTATTTCGGTTCGTGAAGATGGTAGTTTTTGGCTTGGCTTTACCACTAAAAGAAATGATGCACTCGACAACATACACCCAAAACCCGGAATGAAAAAATTTGTGTATGCATTGCCACAATGGCTGCAACCTAAGGAAGATAAATTCGGTATGGTAATGCATCTTTCTGAAAATGGTGAGATACTAAACACCTTATTCGACTCCACCGGAATTGATATGCCTGAAGCCGGTTCTGTAAAAGAGCAAAATGGTTTTTTGTTTATGGGTGGTGATAATTTGCCTTACATTGGTAAATATAAATTGGAATAATATAATGTCGAAAATCAAGCCCGCTTTTATTTTTTACAAAGGATGTCATTTTTTCAAATTATTTGTTAGTTTTGAAAGCGATAAATTGGGCAGATATTTTTTCACGTAAACCCTTAGCGCCAAATTCAATTAACACCTAACATAAACACCTAACTATGATGACTCCATTAATTATTATAGGCGTTCTACTTCTCCCCATTTTTTACAACCTATTATTCCCATTTAAAAAGCCCAACCTCGAAAACTATTTTTCTCCCGGACAAACATACACAAGCTCCGCAGAAGGCATCACCCAAACCGTATTGCGACAAGATGGCAACAAAGTATATTGTGAATTAAAATTTGAGCCGCATGCAATAGGACCTCCCTACCACATGCATGTTAATTTAAATGAAAAGTCAAGCATTATAAAAGGAACATTATCTGCAAAAATTAATGGTCAAATTAAACATCTAAATCCCGGCGACAGAATTGTTTTAAATAAAGGTGTTTATCACAGCATGTATAACGAAACCAACGAAGAAGTTATCGTACGGTCAGAAAAAGACGAAGATTATCTTCCAATTGAATTTGCATATTCTTTATCCCAACTCTATCCCTTGATGAAACCGGAAGGAGGATTATCATTTAAAATGTTTCTGAAAATCTGTGTCCTCGATGTATTATTTGATTCGGTTCCATTTGGGCCGCCCCCTGCTTTTTTTGGCATAATTAAAAAGGTAATTAAACCTTATGCAAGATTGCTGGGCGCAACCCCATACGACACCAAATCCAAACCCAAATAAATCTACAATTACATCAATTACTATTGAACAACGTCTTTTAAGCATCGACACTCCACAAACACATCATTCAAGCACTCCGCGGCTCCGCTTTCTCATTTTTCTCCGCGAGAACCAATTAGCCGCTACCTATCGCTACTCCTTCACAAACCTCCCCAAACCAACTCCACCATCACTCTCCGTTTTAATAAAATACATGCCATTTGCAAACGCATGCACATCTATCGAAATAATATTTTCTGAAGAAGTAAATGTTCGAATACAATTTCCCGAAATATTATAAATAGAAATACTTGTCGCATCAATTCCGTTTATTTCCAAATTAATAATATCACTCGTAATAGTCGGATATATTTGTAAATCAAATGCATTGCCAATTAATTCAGCAATTTCAACCCCCGGATCTTCAACCAATAAACTGTCGTTGCAAATACATGCCGAACGGTGATGGTCGCGACGAAACATTTTCCAGTCCGGACCATTGCCATCGCCCCAAGAAACCATATAAGCCCGACCGTAATTATTTTCTATTGTGGGATATTCGGCATGACCACCTGAAACAAAAACATCGAGAATACCATCATTATTAAAATCAGCAATCAGCGGACCATGTTCTGCATCATAATCATCGGTACCAAAGTCGGCTTGCAAATCAATATCTTGAATAAATGTGCCATCATCACCATTTAATGCAATTATACTTCCTTCGCTGGAACAAAATGTAAGGTCGGGATATACATCTCCATTTATATCAGCCAAAGCAATTCCGCGAAACGATTGTCCGTAATCAGGAATGGAGTAACTCCATAATAAATCTCCTGTGTAATCAACTGCACCAATTTGAAACCAATCGTTGAAAACAACTTCTAAAAATCCATCATTATTTAAATCACCCATCGATGTTGGTCCACCAATATATAATGAGTTAGTTGGAAATTGATATTGCCATTTCACCTCACCGTTAAATGCATTGAAGCAATGTAAAATACCTGAATAATCGCCAATCACTAATTCAACGGTATCATCATTATTCATATCGCCGAAAGAAACACCATGATAAATAACATCTTCAGGTGCATCGCTTTCCCAAATTAATTCTGCATTATCGCCGCGATAGCAAAATATTTTATGGTTATCTCCAAAGCTCCATGTAGCGACAATAAAATCTAATTGTCCATCCATATTAGCATCTAACAAAGCCGGTTCAGTTTGTATCCAACTATTGGCATCAACTTCCAGTTCCCACAAAACCGAACCATCCTCACCGTTTAAACACAAAACATAACCACCAAATTGTCCGTGAATAATTTCTATTTTTCCATCGCCATCAACATCACCAATAACAGGAGGTGAGTCGCTTCCGCGCATAGGAGTTTGCCACTGAATAAATCCGCTGTCGGCATCAAAACAATAAGTAATCGGACTGCAAGACCCTGCAAGAATTACTTCCTGATCGTTATCCATATCTACATCATAAATAATTGGCGCTGCATCTGCACATCCACCTGCATAAGCTGCCCAAAGCACCGAACCATCTTCACCATTCAGCATATATAAATTGCCATCATTTCGATACGTGCTGATAGCAATTTCCAATGTGCCATCATTGTCAACATCCGCAGCAGCAGCCTGCCCAAATGCCATGTCATCCATATCAAACGACCAAAGAATTTCCGGCACCTGCCCAAAACAAATTACCGAACTGAAACACAAGAGTAGAAGAGTGAGATTTCGCATAAGAAGTGAATTATACACTAAAGATAAAAAAGAAGTTCTAAACCAATTTGCTAATTAGCTAATTAGCAAATTAGCTGATGAAACAGCCGAGAACCAATGCACCAATGTGCAAATGTACCGATGTACCAATTAAACAGCCAATGAACAGCATAGCACTTACCCATAATTTTAGCACAATTCCAATCAGCACATCAGCACATCACCACATTAGCACATCGGTTTTCCGCGGCTCCGCCTCTTCCTTTTTTCCGCGCGAACCATTCCTCTAACTGCGAACTCACCATGCGCCTTCATTTTGAAACCATAATTTGCGTCTTCATACCTGCCCAACTGGGTAAGTGGGTGAAACACCGTTTCGACTACAATTCGATCTGCGTAATTACTCTGCGCCTGCCGACCGAATAAGTAGGGGAACCAAAAACCTAAGTTTATCTTACACGATTATGATAATTTCAATACTATTTTCTTCATTCACAATTGTATTTTTGTCGTACGAATTATAAAGCAATTTTTTTTTCAGCAAACCAACACATTTAATTTAATAATTAATTAACCTTAGTCATGCATTTATTTTTTAAAAATATCCTAGCAAAAGCAAGTCTTGCATTAATTTTATTTATGTTGCCTGCCGCCATAAATGCACAATACACCATTAATTCTGAGCCTGGAAATTTAGCAGAGTGCGACACAATGACACGAGGCATATTTATTATTTGGTGGGATAAAGATGTTGACCAATCGGCACAAGTAGATGTGATGCTTGATACCATGTTAGCGTTTCAAGATTTTTGCTTAAATAAATTGGGCATGCAAAATCCACTTGGTCCATTAAATGGTTATTACTGCAATATTTATATTCATGCTCCCGGTAATCCTGAAGATTATTTTTTTGTGAATTATCCTGAATGGGGCAATGGTGTTGGCGGTGATGTTAACGGATTTGCTTTTATGACATTACCTGATTATGTAATATATAATTTTAGGAATCTTGCGCATGAAACATTCCATATTTTCCAATCGCATGGAATGTGGGACATTACGCCGGGTATTTATAGTTCAAATGATGGCGGATGGTTTGTTGAGGCAACAGCCGACTGGTTTGCAACCTACCGTTATCCCGATGACCCTAATTCGTTTATTGGTGCGGAAATATTGGTACGCATTCCGCATGCGCCAATGTGGTTAGATTTTTATAATGTTCCTCCCGATTATCCCGACAATTGGCAAAGAGCAGTGCATCAATATGCGATGGGAATGTTTTTTTATTATCTCACGAATGAAGTAGGTATTCTTGATAGCAATATTGTTTCTATTTTTTATAGCGGATCAGATTTACTTGGTCAAGAATATCTTTATAATGTGCTTGGAGGAACAGAACTTCGAAATTACTTTATTGATTTTGCAGGGCACATAACTAACGATTTTGATTTTATTACAACAGAACAAGCTGCCAATTCTTTAGCAGAATGGAATATTTATGCGGAGGAGGCAGATGACAACCAGTTTATGCAAACATATAATGATGCAGGCAGTGATGGTTGGTTTCGTCCCGATGATGAACTTACAACCACTGCATGGTCTTTTAATACCTATAAATTATTAAATTCAAGCACAGATAATTACACATTCGAAATTAATGGTGATGAATTTGGTGTATTTGAAGATAATGCCTATTTCCAAGGAAAAGTATTAGTGCAAAATAGTGTTACCGGAGCAAGTTTTTATGATTTAGACATGAGTAACGATTATCAAGGTGCACTTACCTTGAGTTTAACGTCAAACGATACTGCAGTTTATTTTATTATCGCTTCTATGCCGGAAGTATTTGAAGATGTTAATATTGAGTTTCAATTATTCCCCTACGAAATGCGGATTAGCAAAGGCGATGTTGTAAGCATCTCCGAACCTGAAAACACAGCTCCTAAATACGAACTGGCAAGATACAATTTGCTCGGCCAACTTATCGATATCAATTACACCGGCCTACAAATTATTTTATTCACCGATGGCACAACAGAAAAGGTTTTTGTTCCGAAATAATTATTCTAGATACTAAAATTTTAACCATCTACATGTTCACTTCCAACTGCAAATGGCAAATTAGCAGGGTTGTGAGCATGTTTTTTCGTCGGCAATAACCCTGGTCAAACCCGGATTTACATAATGCCAAAAAAAACTACAAGTGGCACAAACTAGATTTTATATCTCCACTACCCCTTTTTTTATTGATAAAAATGTGTGAATTTTGTAATAAAAATACATAATTGCGCAACAAGCACGCATTTTGAGCTAGGTAACTTTGTTCCAATGTTTTCTTTTTAAACAGCGCATCGTTAATGAAGAAAATGCTCCTTTTTTGTTATATGCTATTGCCACTATTGTTGTTGCGTAGTTACTTCAGACTAGCGATTTTTCTGCATTAAATAGGCAATTTATTAAAATCAATACTTATATGAACGCCAAAGTATTATTAGTAATTACTATTTTACTTATGATTTCTTGTAAAACCAAACAAGAAAAAATTAAACCAATTGAAGAAAAAATTACGGAATCGGTATATGCTTCAGGAATAATAAAAAGCAGAAATCAATACAAGGTATTCTCCACAGTTAATGGCGTTGTAGATGAAATATTAGTTAAGGAAGGCGATACTGTTAAGACAGGTGATGCACTAATTTCATTGTTAAATACCAATGCTCAATTTAATGCTAAAAATGCAGAGTTGTCAGCTGATTATGCTACTGCTAATGCAAATACTGAAAAGCTTTATGAATTACAAATTAGCGCAAATCTTGCAAAAGCCAAGATGGATGAAGATGAGCAGTTAGCTGAACGCCAGCTAAATTTATGGAATAAAGGTATTGGCAGCAAGAACGAATTGGAGCAACGTCAACTAACCTACAAAAGCTCCGCAACTGCATATGAAACTGCTGAACTTCGATACAAGCAAATGCAAAAACAAATCAGTTTTCAAGAAAAGCAATCTAAAAATAATTTAACCATCGCTTTATCATTAGCAAATGATTTTACTATTAACAGTACTGTAAATGGCAGAGTGTATGATATATTGCTAAATCAAGGTGAAATGGTAAACACCTTATCGCCGGTTGCAATTATTGGTGATGCAAATTATTTTATTATTGAATTGCAAATCGATGAGTATGATATTAATAGCATTAAACTCGAACAAAAAATTGTACTCAGCATGGACAGCTACAAAGGCGTTGTATTTGATGCAATCGTGACTAAAATAAACCCAATAATGAACGACAAGTCAAAGTCGTTTACGGTGGAAGCCGTATTTGTAAAACAACCCACAGCGCTTTATCCAAACCTAACTTGCGAAGCAAATATAATTATTCAACAAAAAGAGAATGCTATTACCATTCCCCGAAATTATTTATTGGCAGGCGATAGTGTATGGATTGAAAAGGACAAAAAGCGAAAAGTAGTTGTGGGATTGAAAGATTATCAGAAAGTAGAAATTTTAAGTGGTGTAACAATTAATGATTTTATTTATAAACCAACGTTGTGAACTTTAAACTCATAGCCGATATAGCCAAATCATTGTTATTGGCGAGATGGAAACAAACGCTGGTGGCTGCCGTGGGCGTTACGTTTAGCATAACTATGTTCATTGCATTGCTAAGTTTTATGGCAGGGCTAAATGGTTTATTGGACGGGCTGTTACTAAATCGCACTGCGCATGTTCGGCTGTATAATGAAATTCAGCCAAACAGAAATCAACCCATAAATAGCATTAGCGACAGTGCTAATCATTATAATTTTATACGGTCAATTAAATCGGGTAATGCAAGGCAACAGATTTATAATAGCAGTGCAATTAAGCAGACATTGTTGCATGATAGTCGCGTAATGGGCATTGCATCGAAATTGACAACGCCTATTTTTTTTAATAGTATAGCAATCGATATTGCAGGTGTGGTAAATGGTATTGAAATTCAGAATGAACGTGAATTGTATCATTTTGATGATTACATGATTGAAGGTATTTCGTCAGATATTGACAAAATAACTAACGGTATTATTCTCGGAAAGGGTTTAGCCGATAAGCTTTCTGCCAATGTTGGCGATAGGGTGCAAGTGTCTACCATAAGCGGAGAAGTATTTCAACTTAAGGTAGTTGGGTTATATCAAACCGGCGTGCAGGATATTGATAAAACACAGAGCTACGCTTCAATCACGACGGTGCAAAAATTAATGGGTAAGCCAAGTGCCTATATCACCGATATTCAAATAAAATTATTTGATGTAAGTATAGCTCCGTCATTAGCAAAAGAATATGCCCGGCTTTTTGATATAGATGCAGTGGATATGAAAACTGCAAATGCGCAATTTGAAACGGGGAGTTTTGTTAGAACGTTAATTTCTTATGCAGTTGGCATAGTTTTATTCGTAGTAGCCGGCTTTGGTATTTATAATATTTTAAACATGATGATTTACGAAAAAATGGATACAATCGCCATTTTGAAAGCTATTGGTTTTTCGGGTAAAGATGTAAGAAATATATTTTTAGTAATTGCACTGAGTATTGGTTTACTTGGCGGACTAACAGGTTTATTATTAGGACTTGGTTTCTCGGCAATTATTGATCAAATCCCTTTTTCAACAGCCTCGTTACCAACTATAAAAAACTATCCCATCGATTATAATCTTGTATTTTATGTAATTGGGGCTGTGTTTTCTTTAATTACCACATTTTTTGCAGGTTGGTTTCCTTCCCGCAAGGCTAGTAGAGTAGATCCTGTAATAATTATAAGAGGAAAATAACATGAGCGAAATAATTTTAGAAGCCAGAAAAATTAGCAAGGAATTTAATGATCCGGTAAAAGTGAAAGTGCTTACGGATATTAATTTTTCTATATCAAAAGGGGAGTTTGTTGCACTCACAGGAAAGTCAGGTTGCGGTAAATCTACCTTGTTGTATATTTTATCTACTATGGATACTGATTATGAAGGCGAATTATTGATTGACGATATTTCGATGGTAAAGAAAAAAGAAGTTGAACTGGCTAAAGTGCGCAATGAGAAAATTGGTTTTGTGTTTCAATTTCATTATTTATTAGATGAATTTACTGTTCTCAAAAATGTAATGCTACCCGGATTAAAATTAGGCAAGTCTTCAACTCAAGAAGTGGAAGCAAAAGCAATAGCAAAACTTAAAATATTGGATATTGATAAACTGGCACGAAAAAAAGCCAATCAATTATCAGGAGGAGAAAAACAAAGAGTAGCCATTGCACGCGCCTTAATAAACGACCCTGATATTATTATGGGCGATGAACCTACCGGAAACTTGGATAAAAAGAATAGTGATATCGTTTTTAATTTATTTAAAAAATTGGCCGAAGAATTAAAGCAAACGCTCTTGATTGTGACCCACGACCAAAATTTTGCCAACGGCACACATAGAATTATTTCAATGGAAGATGGGAGAATAATATGAGTAATAGTATGAAGTTTTAATTGGCAGACACTGTAACATTGATTATTATGTTATCTGCCAAAGAACACAATGAATTGACTCTGAATAATGCCTCGAGTGCTTTATCCTTGTTGAGCGTTGTTTAGTTAGACGGAATATAAATATCAAACGACGCTCCTTTATTTAATTCACCTGTTGCAGTAATAAGCCCATTGTGATTTTCGACTATTTTTTTAACTATTGCAAGTCCTATGCCGGTTCCTCCATATGCTTCCTTGCCATGCAGTTTTTGAAAAACACCGAAAATGCGTTCACTGAAATGAGGCTCGAAACCAATGCCGTTGTCTTTAACAGTTATATGGTGATAATCTTTTCCTTGTGAAAGTTTTTCAATATTTATTTTATTGCCTTTTACAACACGATAAGTTATAATTATATGTGATGGTATTTCCGGCTTTGAAAATTTGAGGGCATTGCTTATTAAATTATATATGAGTTGTCTAAACTGAAATGCTATAAGGTTTGGCGTTCCAAGCTCTCCAACCTCAATAGTTGCTTGTTTGTCATTAATGGTATCTTTTAATTCAGCTTTCACTTCTTCAATAATTTGATTGAGGTCTGTTTTTTCAAACTTAAGTTCTGTGGTAGCTACACGCGAAAACGCAAGCAGGTCGTCAATTAATTGCTGCATTCTTCCTGCAGCTAATTGCATTCTCTCAAAATAGTAATTCCCTTTTTCGGAGAGGTGTTTATTCTCGTTTTCGAGAATCATTGTTACAAAAGTTTGTATTTTTCGAAGTGGTTCCTGCAAATCATGACTTGAAATATAAGTAAATGCAAGCAACTCCTTGTTGGCTATTATCAATTCTTCGGCACGTTTTTCTTTTTCATCATTTTGAAACGCAAGCTCCTTGTTGGCAATAACTAATTCTGCAGCGCGTTTTTCTTTTTCATCATTTTGAAACGCAAGTTCTTTATTTGCAATCCCTAACTCTGTAGCACGTTTTTCTTTTTCATCATTTTGAAATGCAAGTTCCTTGTTGGCAATGGCTAGCTCGGCTGCCCGTTTTTCTTTTTCATCATTTTGGAATGCAAGCTCCTTGTTGGCAATAACTAGCTCTGCAGCGCGTTTTTCTTTTTCGTCATTTTGAAATGCCAGTTCCTGATTTGCAATAACCAACTCGGCAGCGCGTTTTTCTTTTTCATCATTTTGAAATGCCAGTTCCTGATTTGCAATAACTAACTCGGCAGCGCGCTTTTCTTTTTCGTCATTCTGGAATGCAAGTTCTTGATTAGCAATAACTAATTCTGTAGCACGTTTTTCTTTTTCATCGTTTTGAAAAGCAAGTTCTTTGTTGGCAACTCGTAAATCTTTCGCCCATTTTTGCTCAGTAACATCTCTCGCAGCAGCAAAAACACCAATTACATTTCCCTTATTGTCTTTATAAACTGATGCATTATATAATACATCTGTTAAATTCCCATTTTTATGTTTTATTGTAAGCGGATAATCTGATACAAAGCCTTTTTCAAAAACTTGTTCATAACCTTCCTGCGCTTTTTTGGGTTCTGTGAAATAATTGGAGAAATCGGTATCGATAAGATTTTCACGAGAAACACCGGTAACTTTAATTGAAGCCTCGTTTACGTCAGTTATTTTTCCTGATGCACTTATTGTAACAAGCGGGTCTAAACTGGCTTCAATCAAACTTCTAGCATATTGTGATGCTTGGTTTAGTGTTGTAACATCGCGAATTGATGCAAATACACCAAGCATTTTCCCTTTCTCATCTTTGTAGCCGGAAGCATTATATAATACATCGGTTAATTTACCGGTTTCATGTTTTACTGTTAATGGATAGTTTATAATAAAGCCTTTTTCAAGAACTTCTAAATAGCCTTCCTGCGCTTTTTTGGGCTCTGTGAAATTTGTTGAGAAGTCGGTGTTAATCAAGTTTTCTCTTTGTATACCGGTAATTCTCTCTAAGGCATCATTCACATCCATTAACTTCCCGTCAATATTTATAGTAACAAGCGGGTCTAAACTTGCCTCAATTAAAGTTCTGGCGTTTGATGATTTCTGAATCACTTTGTTGTTCATTTTCTTTGCATATTGAGCGATTTAATATCTTCTACTATGATTAAACAGTTTTTAAACTTCAACAATGTGTGTAATTTATATGGTTGCCCTAAGTCTTATTTTGCCAGTGCAAGCACAAATTTTTCTTTTGCAGGTTGGGCAATAATTCCAATATTGTCGGCCGGTAAGTCTTGGGCTATCATGGCAAGCGTTTGGTGAATTAAATTTTTAAAAAGTTTGAATTCAGAAGGTTTGCGTATGAAATAGTGCGCTCCATGTTGGTAAAGCTGATCAACCACGCCTTGTTCAAATGAAGTGGTAAACATTATTATTGTAAGTTGTTTTAGTTTTTCATTGCACTTTATTTCTGATAAACATTCAATCCCATTCTTGCGCGGCATATTTAAGTCGAGAAAAAGTACATGAGGTAGTTTACTAGTTTCATTTGTAAGTTTCTGCATAAGCTGCTCTCCATTATGCACGGCTGCAAAGTTTGTAGGTAAAAGTAATTCTTCTACAGCTTCTTCAAAAAACATACAATCATCGTGATCGTCGTCGGCAAGTAGAATATTCAGTTGTTTTAAATGCATGGCTTTGCAATGTTTTATTGTTGTTGGAAATTGTTATACATATTTGCTTTCTAGAACTCATCTCAAAAATACCTTAGTGTCTTTGCTTCGCCTTTTAGCTTTTTTCTTCATTGTTTGAATTACCTGCACCACCCACAGCACCGATTGCTTTAATGAAAAATCGGGTATAATTTTTTTGATAATGGTGTTTACTTTAATGCTTGTTATTAAAAAATAGTCAAATGGTGTGTCATCTTCAAGTTATTTGTTAAGTGCGCTTGAGGGGGCTATAATCCATAAATTTAGATAGATTATTTGGATAATAGCAATTTAATGTGATTATTAATTATTTATGCTTTTATATAGGAATCAATTTCTGTCAATACATATCTCTTGATAGGAGGATGGCATTTAAGAAACACAGTAAAATTACCGAGCTTAAAATGGTAGTTTGTTACACAATTATTGCAAAAATTTACACAATTCACACTTTACGCCGGCTGTTGAGATAAACAAATGTCAATTATCTCTATATGTTTTAAAAAACATGTTTTGCAAATCACACAATTATTGTACTTATTAAAATACAATAGGGCACTTTACCGGTTTAGTTCATGATAAAGCAATTAGTTAAGTAGTTTATAGGCTAGAGGCAAGCAAATTAAATCATTAAATTTTAATCCAATGAAAGCTAATTATATTATTAAGATGATAAACTTGTTTGCTAAGTAAGGTTATGACACAGATTGGTCAGCTATAACAAAGACTCCTAAACAGCCTCAAAAAGTACTATTTATGCTGAAGTAAAGTCATCAACATTGTGGTTGATTTTATAAATGTATCACATCTTAGTCTATATATCGGGTAGTTTTTAAATAGGACGCCCGGAAATATGGCTTTTTACCCATGATGCCTATTGAGGATAGTATTTTTGGTAACTTTTGGACAACATTGCAAATACAAACATGTGTAATTAAAACTTTCTTTATCTTAGTGTATTGATAACAAAATATACATCATGCGACCTTTACTCTACTTACTTTGTTTTTCATTGATTTTCTGCTCATGTAAACAGCAAACAGAAAATACAACCTCAACAATTAAAGCCGATCCTAGCTCAGCGAAATATGGTTGTTGCACTCCTGAATTGGTAGACACAGCTTGGTACACTTCAGGTAAAAAAGCACCTTTATTTAGCGGATTAGAGGGAATTAATTTCCCGGTTACAACAAAAAATCCGGAAACACAGCAATATTTTAATCAAGGCCTAATGTTGTCGTTTGCATTTAATCATGCTGAGGCCGGCCGCTCGTTTTTTGAAGCTGCTAGACAGGACTCAACCTGCGCTATGAGCTGGTGGGGATTTGCTTATGTGTTAGGACCGAATTATAACGCGGGCATGGAGAAAGATAATTTTGTAAGGGCATACGATGCCATAAAAAAAGCAAAATTATATGCCGAATCATGCACGCAAAAAGAAAAGGATTTGATTGAAGCATTAACACATCGATATACAAACGACACTTTAATTGCTCGCGCTGTACTTGATTCATCATATGCTTCAGCCATGCGAAAAGTTTATAAGAAGTATTCTACTGATGTTACAATTGCGACGCTTTTTGCTGAATCACTTATGGATTTACATCCTTGGGACCTTTATAAAAAAGATGGAACCATTCAACCTTGGACACCTGAGATATTAAATATACTTGAAAAATGTTTGCAGATAGAGCCACGTAATGCCGGAGCTAATCATTTTTACATTCATGCAACAGAAATGTCGCAAAATGCAGAAAAGGCATTGGCAAGCGCCGATTTGCTTCGCGATTTAGTTCCGGGTGCAGGACATTTGGTGCACATGCCGTCGCATACTTATATTCGTGTTGGAAAATATCATGAAGGGGTTATTGCTAATCAAAAAGCGGTGTTGGTTGACAGCTTGTATACAGAAGCTTGTCATGCACAAGGTGTTTATCCTTTGGCTTATTATCCGCACAACTATCATTTTATTTCAGCATGTGCAACACTTAGTGGCGAAAGTAAAATTGCAATGATAGG
>JANMLV010000221.1:0-5832 GCA_031372705.1 Bacteroidota bacterium
CGGCGGTTGTTGTTACAAGCAAATGGTTAAATGCAGTGAGTGTAACAATTAGCGATGAAGCTCAATTGTCGGCAATAAGTTTGTTGCCTTTTGTTACTAAAATCGAAGCCATAAAAAAATATACTACTGTAAATGATGAAGGCATTCCGTTAAACGATAATAATTTTTATCGCACTGCTTTTTATGAAGCTAACGATTATGGCGGAGCATTTAATCAGAATAATATGATTGATGTAGATTTTTTACACAATCTCGGATATCGCGGACAGGGGATTAAAATTGCTGTATTAGACGGTGGCTTTTATGGTGTTGATTTTGGTGTTGGCTTTCAAAGTATGCGCAGCAAAAATCAAATTTTAGAAACACGCAATTTTCCTGATAATAACGACCAAGTATATTTTGCAAGCACACATGGCAGTAATGTATTATCAATAATGGGTGTTGACGAACCCGGCAAATATATTGGCAGCGCTCCTGATGCCGAATATTATTTATTTAGAACAGAAATTGTTGACAGCGAATATGTAGTAGAAGAAGATCATTGGTTGGCCGCTGCCGAATATGCTGATTTTGTTGGAGCAGATGTTATAAATTCCTCATTAGGCTACACCACCTTCGACGATTTTACACAAGACCATACATATGCTGATATGGATGGCAATACAACAGTTGCATCAATTGCTGCAGATAAGGCTGCTGCCGTTGGTATTTTAGTTTGCAACAGTGCCGGCAACAGCGGCGACGATGATTGGAATTTTATTGGCGCTCCCGCCGATGGTGATAGTGTATTTACAATTGGTGCAGTTGATTTAAATGGCACCTATGTTTCGTTCAGTTCCGAAGGTCCCACTTCCGACGGACAAATAAAACCAAACGTAACCGGTCAAGGCGCAGGCACAGCCGTTATGGACCAAAGCGGAAATGTATATTATGGCAATGGCACATCTTATTCATCTCCATTAATTGCCGGCGCATGCGCAAGTTTTATGTCGGCATTTCCTGAGCTTACCAATATGGAAGTTATGGATATTATTCAAAGCACGGCTTCACGTGCTGCAAATCCGAATAATCAATATGGTTACGGTATTCCTAATTTTGCAAATGCTTATTTACAGTTAAAGGGAATTGCATTATCGAATAATAATATGATTACCATCCTACCAAATCCTGCAGAACACGAAGTGTCAATTTTTATTTCAGCCGCTGAAACCGGTGACGCTACTTTGAATATTTATGATATTTCGGGAAAGGTTATTTACACCCAGCCGCTGAGCATCAGCAGCGAAAAAATTACACCCATTTTAATTAGTAATTTGGATAATCTCGCAACAGGCATTTATGCTGTTCAATTAGTTGGGGATGTATACAGCAGCACACAATTGTTAATGGTAAAGTAAAGACGCGCATGTGACTTTTGGTTTGCTCCAACTATTCACGTGTTACCCATACTTTCCCACTTAAAGGCTGAGGTTATTGCTACGGTTGACGACTTACCAATCTGTCGCCCCTACAGGGCTTGATTTTGTTTATTCGTGTGACTTAGTTACCAATCTGTCACCCCTACAGGGCTTATTTCAGTCCCACTTGACTCTATCGGGTCGCAGATAGAGGCACGGAAGAAGTTCAATGCGCAAATCATGTAGAATCACATGTTTGGTTGTCTTCAATAAATGCGATGATAATTAGAATTCAAATCTCAATCATTCACTCAAAATTGCACATTTCAACCGTATCCAACTAAAAAAATGTCCTCCGAAAGTAATATTTAATACGAAGACAAATCCGTGCCTCATCAGGCGGCTTTAATGTCCCTTATGCGCATCCACATCGTGATATAATGTGCGACTCTTGGTAAGAATAGAGCGAAAATCAGCGCCACTGCGAATAGAATGGTGATTTTGACGGCTGCAATAGAAGTGGCTTCGAAGTGCATAACTACAGGTATTGCGTGGCGCCTTTTTCGGTCCGGGTGGAGTGCATTAGGGACATTTAAGCCACCTGGTGTAGCACTTGTTTTTTGGTGTTACCTTTTTAACAAGAAAAAGGTAACGAACGCGCATATTGGATACATGAACATTCGAAGCCAAGACCAAAACTTAATTAAATTGTAACTTCACACCTATATGCTTGAAGTAAATTTTAATCCATTCCCACTCCTTACCACTTCGCGATTAGTGCTTCGTCAAATCACCCACAAAGATGCCACTGCGCTTTTCGAATTGCGCGCAGATGAAAAGGTGATGGAATACATCGATAAACCACGTGCAACCGAAATTGGCGACGCTATAGCCCTTATCGAAAAAGTAATGGATGCATTAACTTATAACGAAGGTATTACCTGGGCAATTTGCACTGCCGATGATTTAACTATGATTGGCACAATTGGATTTTGGCGATTCAGAAAAGAGCATTATAGAGCTGAAATCGGATATTTACTCAAGCCTGCTTATCATGGTAAAGGCATTATGTTTGAAGCATTGCAGGCCGTTATTACTTTTGGATTTGAAACGTTGCATTTGCATTCCATTGAGGCTATTGTTAATCCTGCAAATAAGAGTTCAATAGGAATTCTCGAGAAAAATGGTTTTGCGCGTGAAGCATATTTTACAGAGGATTATTTTTACGAAGGTAAATTTTTAGATTCTGCCGTTTATTCACTTCTCGAAAAACAGTTTATTAAACAATAATGGTAACTGCTGAAGCCTTCAATGCAATGATTATGGAATTGGGCGATGTAACAGCTGCGCCTCATTTTGAAAAAACAGCTTTTAAAGCTAATAATAAGATTTTTTCGAGCTTAAGTGCAGACGGTAGAGCATGTCACATTAAATTATCGTTGGTGGACCAATCTACTTATTGTGCTTTCGACAATAAGGTCATATTTCCGGTTCCAAACAAGTGGGGTTTGCAAGGTTGGACAACCATAAACTTGACTGCTGTGCGCAAAACTACCCTTCGCGATGCATTAAAATCGGCTTACACACTCGGAATGCAATCGAAGAAAAAAAAAGGATAATAAATTCCATTTCGCATCGTTTTTTGAGATTATCGTAAATTGACATTGCGTTCATGTGAATTTAATGGCTGTTAATCGAATAAATTTCGTGTTACGGTAAACTCATTCTTACTTTGCAGTGTTATTAACCAACCAATGAAAAAGACGATTATTTTAATGTGGATGTTGCTGAGTGGCATCCTCGTGTTTGCACAAGACAAGTATACTTTAAGTGGCTATATAAGAGACGGAGCAACCGGTGAAGACCTTATCGGTGCCAATGTTTTTATTAAATCAGATCCCTCAAAAGGTACATCTACCAACGTTTACGGCTTCTTTTCGTTAACCTTGCCGGCCGGAACTTACGATTTTGTGTTTTCTTACATCGGGTATGAAGATCAAATTAAACCAATAGCATTAACCAAAGATGTAGTAATTAACATTTCGATGGAATCAGGGGAAATGTTAGAAGAAGTTGTTATTACAGAGGAAAGAACTGATGCCAATGTGCAAAGTACCGACATGGGTCGTATAGAGTTAAATATCGAACAAATTAAAACCATACCTGTATTATTTGGCGAAGTAGATATTTTGAAAACAATTCAGTTGCTTCCCGGAGTTGGCGGAGCAGGAGAGGGCAATACCGGATTTTATGTGCGCGGCGGCGGGCCCGATCAAAATTTAATTTTGTTGGATGAAGCAGTGGTTTATAATACAGGTCACTTATTCGGTTTTTTCAGCGTATTTAATTCTGATGCCATTAAGAATGTTACCCTCATAAAAGGTGGAATGCCTGCACAATACGGTGGTCGTTTAAGCAGTGTTGTTGATGTGCAAATGAAGGAGGGAAATAATCAACAGTATCAGGCTGAAGGCGGAATTGGATTAATTGCATCGCGATTAACCATTCAAGGTCCTATTGTGAAAGATAAATCGAGCTTTATCATCTCCGGTAGGAGAACATATATCGACGCATTGGTAACACCATTTTTAAAAGGAACAGACTTTGAAGGTAACGGATATTATTTCTACGACTTAAATACAAAAGTCAATTATAAAATTAACGACAATAATCGCGTTTTTTTAAGTGGGTATTTTGGTCAAGATGTATTTAATTATAAAGCCCCTGATAATTCATTAAATGTTGCTGTACCTTGGGGAAATGCAACGGCAACTGCGCGTTGGAATCACTTATTCAGTAATCAGCTGTTCATGAATGTGAGTGCAATTTACAATAGCTTCGATTTTTCAGTTGAAAGTGCTTTTCAAGATTTTAATTTTAATTTGTTTAGTGGCATTCAAGATTGGAACGGTAAAGTAGATTTCGATTATTATCCCGGTGCTAATCATGCAATAAAATTCGGAGCCAATTATGTGTTCCATACTTTTACACCTTATTCGGCACAAGGCAGTTTTGATGATGTTGAATTTTCAACGGATACCTTAAGTAAAAAATATGCACATGAAGCCGGTATTTATATTCAGGATGAATTTGACATAACAAGCAGATTGAAAGTAAATATCGGTTTGCGTGGTAGTTATTTTGCACAGGTTGGACCTTATAACGACATTGTTTATGGCCCTGATAATCAAACTGTAATTGATACGCTGTATTATTACAATGGGGAGAAAATAGCTGATTATTATGGCTTGGAACCTCGATTCAGCGCGCGTTTTACAATAGATAAAACTTCATCGATAAAAGCGGGAATTACATTTAATAATCAGTACATTCATTTGGTGAGTAGTGCAACCAGCACATTGCCAACGGATTTGTGGATACCAAGTTCGGATAAAGTAAAACCGCAAATCGGTATGCAATATAGCGTTGGATATTTCCGCAATTTTGCTGATAATAAATTTGAAACAAGCATAGAATTATATTATAAAGATTTAAAAAATCAAATTGAATATGCCGATGGATATGTGCCTGAATTAGGAACCGATATTGAAGAAAATTTTGTTTTCGGAAGAGGCAGAAGTTATGGAGCCGAATTTTTTATTAAAAAAGCTAAAGGAAAATTTAATGGTTGGATAGGATATACCTTGTCGAAAACAGAACGACAGTTTGATGATTTGCAAACCGGCAAAAGTTGGTTCCCTACAAAATATGATCGCGTGCATGATTTAGAAATTGTTGCTGTTTACCAAATGAGTAAGCGATGGGATTTATCGTCAACTTTTGTTTATGCAACCGGACAAGCCACCACAATTGTTGAAAGTTTTTATGTAATTGGAGGGCAGCTGCAAACAGATTACGGTCCGCGCAACGGCTACCGCTTGCCTGCTTATCACCGCTGGGATGTTTCTGCAACATTGAAAAATAAACCGGGCAAGAAATTTGAAAGCAGTTGGAATTTTTCTGTGTATAATGTTTACTCAAGAAAAAATCCTTATTTTATTTATACCACTTGGGAAGGCGATTTCGCTTATGGCTCAGTTGATGTGCAAGCAAAACAAGTTTCTATTTTTCCGATAATTCCAAGTATTACCTGGAACTTTAAATTTTAATCCCTTATAAATTATTAGCATGAAATTAATTAATCAATACATAACATTTTTAGCAGCAGGAATAGCCTTTATTTTTAGTTCCTGTACCACCGATATTACTATCGACATTCCTACACCGGAACCTAAAATTGTGGTTGAAGGAACTATAGAACCCGGAGTTCCGCCAATTATTTCATTAACATCTACAGTGCCATTTTATGGTGAGATAAATTTTAATGAATTAGATAATTATTATGTACACGATGCAGTAGTTACAGTTAGCGATGGTGTTAATTCAGTTGAATTGGTAGAGTTTTGTTTGGCCGATTTACCTCCTGAACTTACAC
>JANMLV010000227.1:0-3355 GCA_031372705.1 Bacteroidota bacterium
CCCGACCACTAATACGAAGTAAATACTACCACTCTTGGAAGTAATTAGTGAATTAATTGTTTGCTCCGAATTTGAATAATTGCAACCAAGCACAATGGTGGTCGGTGAGAAACACCAACCACGGCTTGCGGGTGTACTATGGTAAATTAGTTTATGCTCCAATTGTGATTTATTAAACCGGGCCCCAATTTTGTTGAATTTTGCTCAATCTTGTTCAATGGCTGTTTAAATTTTTTTATACTCCGAATGTCAACCTAACTGGATCTCAAATTTTGTTCAATGTTGCTCACTTTTGCTCAATGGCTGTTTCAATTCTTCCTCACTGCTCTATCTTATTTAGACTAATTCTAAAATACCACTTTATCGGTATTGACCATGCATTGGTTAGCATAGACCTTTGCACTCGGTTAAACAAACTGACATATGCAAAAACTGACCATCACCACACTCCTCCTTCTACAAACTATAGTCGCAATTTCACAAAACGCACGTATTTCCGGTAAAATTTTCGGTATGGATAGCGTAACTGCACTTCAGGGTATTTCGGTATACTTGGACAATGATGCTGTTTTAACAGCAAGTAACAGCAGCGGAAATTATCGTTTAGAAGATATTAGACCGGGGAAACATCAAGTTATTTTTTCGGGAATCGGATTTAATACCTTGAAGTTAGATGTCACTTTATCGGCAAATGAATCGTTGCAATTAAATGCGTATTTGATTGAATCCATTGCTAATTTAAACGAAGTTGTGGTAATGACAAGCGGGTCCAATGGTGTGAAAAATATTCCGGGTTCAGTGCAATACATCTCTCCCAAAGAAATAGAAAAATTCAGTTACAGCGATGTAAATAGAACATTGCGTTTAGCACCGGGAATTAATATGCAAGAAGAAGACGGCTATGGTTTAAGACCAAATATCGGCTTGCGCGGAACAGGTGTTGAAAGAAGTTCGAAAATTACGATAATGGAAGATGGCATATTAATAGCTCCTGCTCCGTATGCTGATCCTGCTGCTTATTATTTTCCTACAATAGGCAGAATGCAATCAATTGAAATATTAAAAGGAAGCAGTCAAATTCAATACGGACCATTTACTACAGGTGGTGCGATAAATTTTATCTCCACACCAATTCCAACAACATTTGCTGCAAGGGTGAACGTATTAGCAGGCAACTATGGCGCGCGCAATGTGCATGCTTACGTTGGCGACCAACACAAAAACGTAGCGTATTTAGTTGAAACCTATCAATACGGCGCTGATGGTTTTAAAGTTTTAGATAATGGTGGCCCAACAGGATTTAATAAAACAGATTATCTGGCAAAATTGCGATTAAACACAGGTCCAAACGCGAAAATATATCAGTCGCTCACATTCAAAGCCGGACAAACAGAAGAACTTTCAAATGAAACCTATTTAGGATTAACGCAAGCAGATTTCGATGCCGATCCTTATCGTCGCTATGCAGGTTCGCAAATGGACCAAATGAATTCACAACAAAATCAATACAGCGTTTCACATACCATTACTTTCAACAAAAATATTAGTTTAACAACGGTTGCTTATGCAACAAACTTTAAGCGTAATTGGTATAAACTGGATAAAGTTGCAGATAGCACCGACACTAAATATGCTATTGTAGATATATTAAAAAGCCCCGAAAGCTACAATGATGCCTATTCAATAATAACGGGAGCAAGCAGCACAAATAGTAATGCGCTATTTGTAAAAGCAAATAATAGAAAATATAATGCAAAAGGTATTCAAACTGAATTACGCTTTACACAAACAACCGGCAAACTAAAACATGATTTAAGTATTGGCGCCCGCGTGCACAACGATGAAGTTGACAGGTTTCAATGGGAAGATGAATATGCTATGGATAATGGCATTATGGAATTAACTAAATCAGGTGTTCCCGGAACTGAAAGTAATAGAATTAAATCGGCAGATGCAATTGCAGCCTATGCACAATATCAACTCACATTTAAAAAATGGACATTTGTGCCGGGAATTAGATTTGAACATATTGAATTAGCTGAAATAGATTATGGCAAAACAGATCCCGATCGCTTGGGAACCGACATTGTAACAGGCAATAATTTAGCAGATGTTTTTATTCCGGGAATTGGCGTGCAATATGCCATAAATAAATGGCATCAAGTATTTGCCGGCGTGCACAAAGGTTTTTCGCCTCCGGGAACTAACGATGAAACTGTTCCCGAAGAAAGTATTAATTATGAATTAGGGGCACGTGTAAATACAAAATCAATTACCGGACAAATGACAGTTTTTGTAAATGATTACAGTAATTTATTAGGTTCCGATTTAGCTGCTGCCGGTGGCGATGGTTCAGGCGATTTATTTAATGCCGGAGAAGTATTAACAAAAGGAATTGAATTTCAAGCAATATACGATTGGTTTGCGTTAAATAATAATGCAATTATCAGCTTGCCTTTAACACTTGTTTATACTTATACAGATGCACAATTTAAAAATAGTTTTGAAAGTACATTCGCCGATTGGGGCTCCGTAGAATCCGGTGATGCATTTCCTTATTTAGCTAATCATCAATTAACAGGAATAATTGGCTTTACTTATAAAAAATTAAATGCCAATATCAGCGGAAATTATATGAGCGCTATCAGAATGGCTCCGGGACAAGGAGAAATTCCAAGCGACGAATTAATTGACGATAGAACAATTTTCGATTTAAGTTTACAATATCAAGTCCACCAATATTTATCCATTTTTGCAAGTGCGCTCAATTTTACGGATGCCGTTTACGTTGCAGCGGGCCGCCCGGCAGGATTGCGCCCCGGAATGCCACGAACTATTAATGTTGGGGTGAAGATGAACTTTTAATATGAGCGATGAGGAATGAGTAATGAGTGGAGTACGATTTAGATGGAATGAGTGCGATTTAATTCCATTTTTAGTAGGATTGAAAATTATAAATAATTACTGCCCTTATTCTCAAATCCACTCATCACTCATGTCCGCCTCGGACAACTCATCGCGCATACTTCGGAGGTGTGCATACGAATTATGAGGAATGAATAATGAGTAATGAGTGGTTTACGATTTAATGGAATGAGTGCGCTTTAATTCCATTTTTAGTAGGCTTGATAATTATAAATAATTACCGCTGATGTAATTAAAACATAAACGAAATTCTGATGTGCAACGCTCAAGATGTCCGCGGTTCGGTTTTCAACCATAACTGTTCGGAAGACTTCAAGATGTGTTTTTGAGCATCTTATCAAATATGAGTGGGTCACCTCCAGTTAAGATTACAATGTCTCTCATAACACCTTCTTCTAGCTGCTGAACAAAGCGGAGGCGCATAATTTTG
>JANMLV010000259.1:0-1708 GCA_031372705.1 Bacteroidota bacterium
GATCAACCTGTTAAACAATCTGATGGAAATGCTATTACTGGAAATTCTGGTGAACAACAAGTCCAACCAGAAACCTTAGCTGATCCAAATGCTGATCCAAATGCTGGTCCAAATGCCGATCCGAATGCTATTCCAAATGCTGTTTCAAATGCAAGTGCAGATGCAACAAAGCAACAATCTGGTGATGCAAACGAGCAAACATCTATTTAACAGAGAAAAAATTATTATGTCGTGCTTACAAATCTAAATCGTGCTTACTTAAAAATTATGAAAAAAGAAAAAAAAACTATATCGTGCTTACTTACAAAAAATCTTAAAAAAAAATATTTCGTGCTATAAAATTTATAATTATATTTCGTGCTTATTATTGCGATTAATCAATCAGAACTTGTTGTCGTTTCAAATGCAGATCGTGATCGTTTCATTGTTTGTTGAATTGTCAAAAACTGAACACATTGCACATTTTTTTCACATGGAAATCGTGATACAATATCAAATGAATCTTTGCCATCTTTTGTAAAGTAAATAAATTCCTTTTCGTCGGCATTTGCAGTTTCTTCTTCATCATCATTATCAATCAATAATACATGTTTTCCATTTTTTGAAATAATCGATTTCATACTCCAAATGAATCCAGCATATGGTTTAACAGTTTGAATAATTTTCCTTTCATGAATACTCCAAATCATGCAACAACCTTTGTCATTTAATGCAATAAGTCCATCATCAAAAAATGCAGCATCAACAACTTTTTCTTCGGATTGTAAAATAATCACATCTTTGGATTTCGGCACCACCACCTTCATTATTTCCTGATCATAAAATAATAATCCAACATATTCTTCACTCATAAATATTTTCTCAACATTTCCAGGAACTATGGTTGAAATCTCTTTTGACCTTAAATCCCAAATAATGGACCGTGCATCAAAACCACTTGTTACAAGAATTGAAGCACTTGGTGAAAAACAAACACATGTTACAGGTTCAGTATGTTTTAATAAATCTGTTGTAAAATATCCAAAATCAACACTATAAATACGAACAGCACCATCACCTTGACCAACAACAAGTAAACTTCCATCACTTGACGAACATATAGATGCATATTTAATCTCCAATTCAAGTTGGCATGCATAATCTAATCCAGTATGATATAATCGTACACAATCATCATCATACCCAACAGCAATAATTGATCCATCATCAGAGGAGCAAATGCATTGAATTTCTTTATTACGTCCATTTGTTCCTTCTTCTTTAATTAAAGCAACATGTTCACCATTTAAACTTTTAATTTCAATTTCATCAATTGTTTTCTGAATTAATAAATTCATTTTTATTATTTTTGATATTGTATTATGATAAATATTATTAGATGTATTATCAGTTGACGAGATAAATTTCAATTGATATCATTTGTAAAGGGGGCCAGACCCCTTAAACCCCCGCTCCTGCAGAGAGCTTATTGTAATTTGTTATTCAATTACTTTTATTCCATTCAATTGCACCAATCAATATTGCATGCAGACCTGACTTTTCATCAGACTTATAATATATAAAAACGAAAATGAAGCTTATTGCAATTATTTTTAATTTATGAGTATTTGTATTAACATCATCGATCTATGTGTATCTTATATATTATGAATGAAATTTTATTTTTTATTCTGATAATCTTAACTCTACACGTGCGCGTAACGTCAAA
>JANMLV010000004.1:0-19173 GCA_031372705.1 Bacteroidota bacterium
AAATATGATGCAGCCATGTATCACCACGTTGAACCAACTTTTGGTCCCGACCCGGAAGGTGATAAAAAAATGATTGCATTTGAAGACCCGACAGATCCTTCAACTTGGCAATGGACATCAGCCGATAAATTGGCATTGCAATTAATTCAAGAATGTCATAAGCGACATATTAAAATAATTTTCGACGGGGTATTTAATCATGTTGGCGTAAATAATTTTGCTTTTCAAGATGTTAAATTAAATCAGCAAAAATCGAAATATAAAGATTGGTTTATTATTAAAAGTTGGGATGATGCAGCAGCAGCAACCAAGTTCGACTATCAAGGTTGGTTTGGTGTTCCCGATTTACCTGAATTTAAAGAAGACAGCAATGGCATTGTTGCCGGTCCGCGAAAATATATTTACGATTGTACAAAACGTTGGATGTCGCCGGATAATATTACGGCAAATGGTATTGATGGTTGGCGTTTAGATGTAGCTTATTGTATTGATCATCAATTTTGGAAAGATTGGCGTGAAGTGGTTAAAACCATAAATCCCGCTGCCTATTTAACAGCCGAGGTTGTTGACAAACCCGAAGTGGTTAAACCCTATTTGTATGGCGATGAATTTGATGCAGTAATGAATTATGCGTTTGGTGTAATAACATCTGAGTTTTTTATTAATCGTGAAAATACTATTTCGGTAAAGCAATTCGATTCATTGTTGCTTTCCATGCAGCAAGTTTATGGATATAATGTGAGTTTAGTTATGCAGAATTTATTTGATAGTCATGATACCCAGCGCTTCACCTCTTTTCTAGAAAATCCTGACGTTGCCCGTTTCAGAACTTGGGGCGAATATTTTAATAAAACAAAAGCTGTAAATCCGGCTTATTCAACTGCAAAACCCGATTCAGCGGCGTACCGATTGCAAAAATTAATGGCATTGTTTCAATATACATTCCCCGGTGCGCCGATGCTCTATTACGGAGATGAAGTAGGCATGTGGGGCGCAAATGATCCCGATTGCCGCAAGCCAATGATTTGGAATGATAGGGAATATGCCGATGAAATATATAATTGGGATGGCAGCAAAAAAACAAATCCCGATAAAGTTTTTGTTGAGGAAGATGTATTAAATTATTATAAAAAATTGGGCGAGTTACATCGCAATCAAGTATTTAAAACCGGTGATATTACCACACTTAAAATTGATAATAATAATCGCGTATATGTTTATGCCCGAAAGCTTGAAAATGCAGTAGCCATTATTGTGATAAATAATAGTGATACGCAGCAAACAATCACTTTTACAAATAAGCTCAGCAATGTGTTTACCGATTATTTTACCGGGAAACCGATATATGCTGTTAACCATGAAATAACTATTGCTGTTGAGGCTAAAAGTGGGACGGTGTTATTAAAATAAATTTAATAAGTTAAAAAACTATATTGTGTATTTGTATGATGTGTTTGTTTCCCGCAATTCCGATTTACATCGAAACACAACAGGAGCCCACACAAAGCTCACAAAATCTACACGACGTACCAAAACACCATACTGATTTTGTGAGCTTTGCGTGGATTTCTTTTGCGGCCTTTGCGTGAAACAAACACATAATACAACACATCATTCTGATAGTGATTATCTGATATTAATAACACTAATTACCAATTTATTTCCCCTTGCAAATAAGTAATTGCATTTCCGGTTAAATAAACACCATCTTCTTTAATAATTGCAATAAATTGCCCGCCACGCGAAGATAATTGTTTAGAAGTAAGTTCCTTTTTGTTTAATTTTTTACTCCAATAATTCATGAGCATACTCTGAATGGAACCCGTTGCAGGGTCTTCATTTATGCCATAAGCAGGAGAGAAGTATCTACATACAAAATCCACATCATTGCCTTTTGCAGTGACTATAATTCCTGCACTTTTTAATTCACTCAATAAATTAAAATCCGGTGATATGCGTTTAACTTTTTCTTCATAGTCGTATACACATAAATAGTATTCTCTGCCAATATAAATTTCGTTTGGTTTAGTGCCCAATGCTTTTATTAATTTGTCTGGTGCTTCAGTTTCCAAAAAGTAATCTAATGGCAATACCAATTGCAAATTTTCACCCAGATTATTTACTATAATTTTCGCTGTAGCTGTTTCGAAAGTTAATTGACTGCCCATATGCTTTTTAATACGAAATAATACATGTGCAGCAGCTAGTGTTGCATGCCCACTTAAATTTACTTCAACCAGCGGTGTAAAAAATCTAATTTGGAATGTTTCGTTCGCCAATGGTAAATAAAATGCGGTTTCGGTTTGATTGTTTTCTTGCGCAATTTGCTGCATCACTGCTGCATCCGGCCATTCATTAACAGGCACAACTGCGGCAGGATTACCTCCAAATAATTGATCAGCAAAAGCATCGATTATAAAAATTTGTCGGGACATATATTTGTAGGTGAACTGGTGAAATTTGAGCTGCTAAATTACGATTAATTACAATAGTTTCTTAAGCATTACAATCTGACCATAATGATAATTATCGTGATGCAGCAAACCTTGAATTACTTCGTAAACGGTGAATTCGCCTTTTGATGGCGCATAAGGAGCATTTAAAGCAGCCTCATCTAATCCGGTTAAAAAAGCTTGCCAATCAACTTCTGTTTTTTCTAAATCCTTAAGTAAAGTTTGCCATGCTAAGGTAGATGTATCTGCGGGTTTAGATAAATAATTATCTTCGGGAGAAGTAAATATTTCTCCATTTAATTTGCGTAGCACATTTTGTTTCCAACCAACACAATGTTGCACTAATTGCCAAATAGAGTTGGCATTTTGTATTGGTTGTTGAGCCGCTTGTTCTGCTGTTAAATCTTTAATAATATCTAATAAATTAATGCATGACCATGGTTGCCCGTTATATAAATCGGTAAACATTTTTTGTATACGCAATGTTGATGTCATTTGCTTAATTTTTGATATAATGCTGATCAATTAATTTGTTGTGATGTTGAATGTGTAAATCTGTAAAATAAAGCATCTCGCGCATGGTTATTTTACCCAACAAAGGATGAGGCAATAGATATTTGTCGATATTTTGCTCATCCCAATTGTTCAGTTTGGTGATAAATTTAGCGTGCATATGTCCAAACGACTTAATTACATCAGCTCGTGTTGTACCGGTTTTTAGGTGTTTCGGAACATAAGGAGCAGATGCTGAGCCGCCGTTTTTTAATTTGATATTGTATTAATCCAGCACGGTTGGATAGTCTCTGCCGGGTCGGTTTGGTTTACCGAAAAGCAAACGGATGCCAAATTTCGGTATCGCATAAGCTAAAACAAGGGGTTTTACTGAAAGATTAAGGTGCTCAGCCTGCTCGGCAGGGCTCCATTTGTTGTCTATTCGAGTAAAAAAATCGCCGTCCGGAATTTGGGCCAGCGTTTCTGAAAGCTCATTTATGGAGTTTTTCAGCTTATTTGTGACTTCAATTATTGTCATTTTGTTGATTGATGTGAATAAATAAGCGTTTCAAAATCATGTCAAATAACGCTATTTTATACGAAATTTGTTGGAAATATGTATCTTCGTTCTCAAACTACACACACATAATTCTATGATGTCGAAAACCAATTTATTTTTATGTGCTGTGTTACTCCTCACAAGTGCGCTTTTAAACGCACAAACCAATATTTCAGGGGTAATCAATACGTATTGGGAAGTAACTGCAATGGACAAGTGTAACAACAACGTTACTTTGCCTGTAACACCTATTGGATTAGCTGCGGGTGATAATGTGTTACTTATTCAAATGCGTGGCGTTGATGCAGAGGCTGATAACCTGCCAGCATACGGGTCTATCTTGAATTTGGCAAAAAGCGGAACTTATGAAATGTTTACAGTTCAATCTGTTGCATTTAACGTTGTTACATTTAATGAGGTTGTTGAAAGATTGTATCAAATTGCCGGAAGACTCCAATTAATAAGGGTTCCGGAGTATGATGATGCAGTTGTAGTTGGCGAAGTTACCGGTTTACCATGGAATGGAACAACTGGTGGTGTTATTTCAATGATTGTTAATAATACACTCACACTAAACGAAAATATCGACGCAAAGAATCTTGGATTTAGAGGTGCAGATGTTGTAATAAATACTCCTTGTTTAGTAGGAGGTCCTGACGGATTTAACGGATTTGTGACAACGTTAGGAGAAGATAAAGCCGGTAAAAAAGGAGAAGGAATTTCAGAAAATGGCGATAATTTTTATGCGCGCGGCGCTACAGCGAATGGCGGCGGTGGTGGAAACGATCGTCAAACCGGAGGCGGTGGTGGCTCTAACTTCGATTTTGGTGGAAATGGCGGTGAACTAACCAATGAGCCTGCCGGATTATGTGGTGGCGGTTTCCCCGGAATTGGAGGTTGGGCTTTAACTTATAATAATACAGATAATAGAATTTGGATGGGCGGCGGCGGCGGTGCCGGAAGCTCAAACTTAGGATTGACGCCAATTGCAGGTCGTGGTGGTGGAATTGTGCTCATTCGAGCAAATAGTATTGTGGGCAATGGATTCGCAATTCGTTCAACCGGTGAGACCATCTTTACAACTTCAACAGATGACGGTGCACCGGGCGGTGGAGCAGGTGGCACGGTGCTTTTAGAAGTTACTTCAATATCGGGTCCACTTACAGTTGATGTAAGCGGTGGCGACGGAGGCAATACTTCAAATTCATTTGCAGGTATAAATTGTGTTGGACCGGGAGGTGGAGGCTCAGGCGGAATTTTGTGGATGAATACTGCTGCAATCCCTGCCGGACTTACATTTCAGGCTAATGGGGGTAATTCAGGCGTTACAGTTGGTGAACCTGCTGTTTCTCCTTGCTTTAACGCAACAAATAACGCAACAGCTGGAAATGATGGCGGATTTTTGGGCAATTTAATTATCCCTACACCTGTAGAAATATTTGTTGAACTTACTGTGGATATGATCCCGGATGATGCCGTTGTGTGTCAAGGTAATGAGCTGTATATGAATGCTGTAGCAACCGGAACAGGCACTGTATCCTATCACTGGAACGATCCGGATTTATCAACTTCTGCTGATTTAACGTTAATACCTCCTGAAGATTTTGTTTACTCGGTTATTATTGAAGATGACCTTGGTTGTCAGGTTGTTGGTTTCGTAATTGTTGATGTAATTGATTCAGTTGAAATAACAGCGTTCCCGGATACTTCGTTAGTATTAGGCAACTCAATGACTTTATATTCTAACTTGGATGATACCTACACTTACGTGTGGTCGCCTGATTATAATATTGATGATATCACGGCAGCCAATCCTGTAATTAATCCTTACGAAACAACTACTTATTGTGTAACAGCAACGCATCCTACAGGTTGTGTTTCTACCGATTGCGTTACTATTTTAGTTGCAGCGGCAGTTGCATTCCCAAATGCATATACACCTAACGGTGACGGGATTAACGATATTTTTAGAATTCCTCCAGTTGCAAACCTTTGCGAAGAAGTTCAATTCTTTAAAGTTTATAATAGATGGGGTGATGCTGTTTACGACTATTTCGCTTCGGCCGATAGCGCAGGTTGGGATGGGACTGATCTTGAAGGAAGACAACAGGAAATTGGCACCTATATATATGTCGTGAAAATGGTATGCGACGGTGTTAATGAAGTGTATAGCGGCTCAGTGCATCTGTTGCGTTAATTATTCATTAAAAATCCACATTAATACCGGTTGTGCTTCAGCCTGCAACAGTGTGTCAACGCGTAAAAAGAACGCATTTGAAACAGCAGGACATCCCCAACTTTCAGGCGAACCGAAAGGAAAAGTTTCATAATCACCAATACTCTCCCACGAATGGAAAACTATATAGCGCTCCAGTGCTTTATTATTAGTTGCTTCTAAACCATGAAGGTTATATTTAATGCCAACACCCCATTGACTTGGTGCACGACTGCCTATTTTATATTTACCTAACGACGACAAATGGCTATCCGGAACATTACTAAATATCGGGTTATTTGCAGAACCTTCACCGCTCCAAGGTGCTGTTCCGCATCCATGGCTAACTAATCCCGAATCAATTGCAGCGTTTTTGTTAAAATCCCAAACATAAAAACGATGCTTTCCTGAATGTACCTGCATGTTTATGAGACAGCATATATTGGTGCTGAAAGAGCGGTCTTTGCTAAATTGCAGGGCGTCTCCTACTTTAGATAATAATAGAACTCGGTTTAATGAATCAATTGATTTCAGGCTGTCTGCAGTTTCTTTATACAACGTTGAATTGCTGCCTTTTGTGTCATCACAATAAGGCATAAAAAGAATAGCAATACCAAAGAGTGCAACTATAAAATTGGGCTTCATGTATGTGAAATGAAATCCAATAACGAATGGAGTGCAATAAATATTTTAGGATTACTTTACCATCAAGCCATCTTCTTGCAACATTTTATTTACATCGGCCGGATTTAATTTTCCAATTCCACGTTCTGCATCCAAGTAATCAATTTCTCCTGAATACTTAAACTGAATTCTGCGCTCTACGTTTCCAAATTCGGGACATTTTATATTTTGGTAATTCTTTATTTTACCATTGTCGAAATACTCTTTTCGCATAAGCATAAAGCCATTGTTGTCGTAATATTTAACAATGCTGTAAAAATCTTTTCTGTAATATGATTTCCAAAAACCTGTTTCTAAACCATTAGTATAATTGCCTTCAATCTGCACGACACCACTCGGATAATAAAATTTCCATGCACCCGAGTAAATACCATCTTTCAATGAACCTTCCATCATTAATTTATCGCCGTTAAAAGCATTAATTTTTCCGGTATAGGGTGCGTTGTTATAGGTATAAATAGTAGGTTTGAAATTAACAGCATAGGCACTGTCTTCATGTTTCATTGGCGTGAAATTAACACCACCTTCGGTTGAAGTAAGCAGTTCGGCATTTAAAAAGCCATTTTCATCAACATCAGTTGATTTTTTGTTGCAACTCGCTGCTAAAATGGCGAGTACACAAATTATCATGCATTGTTTCATAGTATAAAATTACAATTATTTTTTACGTAAGGTAATTTGAGTAACCTCCGGCCAAATGCCAATACGTCCGGGATAACCAACCGTGCCTAAACCGCGATTTACGTAGATATATGATTTAGCGCTTTGATATAATCCTGCCCATTGCGGATAAATAAATTGTGATGGCGAAAACCTAATAGCCGGAATTTCGATACCCATTTGAAAACCGTGTGTATGTCCACTTAACGTAAGCTGCGGCGGATTTGCTGATGCAAGTACCTTGGCATCCCAGTGGGAAGGGTCGTGCGACAATAATATACGAAATGCGTTTTGGTCTACTCCCTTTGAAGCCAATTCAAGATCGCCAATTTTCGGAAAATCGCCTTTGCCCCAATTCTCTACGCCAATAATGTGAATCTGTTCACCGTCTTTTTCAAGTGCAACATTTTCATTTAGTAATAAACGATAGCCTAACTGGGGATGTATATTTTTTACGTTGACTAAATTTTCTTCGCGTTCTGCTTCAGATTTCCATTTTATATAATCGCCATAATCGTGATTGCCCAACACTGAAAATACGCCGTGTGGCGATTGGATATTTTTGAAAATGTCGAACCATCCATCCATTTCTTCAGCTCTGCTGTTTACAATATCTCCGGTAAAAAAAACAACATCCGATTTTAATCCTTGCACCAATTCTACTAAGTAGGATAATTCATGTGCTGCAGCTTTATCCCACGAACCGATGTGTAAATCACTCAATTGTGTAATTTTAAAACCATCGAATGCTGCAGGTAAATCATCGAAAAATATTTCTTCTTTATGGATGGTGAAATTATATCTCCCTTTAAAAATACCGTAGGCAAATCCTGAAAATGGAATAGCTCCTGCAATTAAAGCAATACGGGAAATAAATTTTCGGCGACTAAGCAATACGCGTTTATCGAGATATTCTTTTCGGCGTTTACGGATAGTTAAAATACTGTATGGTATTCTGAAAATATCTTCAAAGAAAAATAGTAAAACGGCAACAATCATTTTTGAAAACAAGAGCGACACAAATATGCCAAAAAACAAATTATTAATTCTGGCGGCCAATGGGTGCATGTATTGTATGAGGATAAAGCCCGCCATTGCTATTAAAAATATGCTGATATTAACGAACCAATATCGCTTCAAAACCTTATTAGTATTGGATTTAAATGCAGCCTTAATAGCCCAATGAATGGATAAGTCGGATACGAAATAAGCAACTGCTGTTACCGTTAGCCTTGTTATAATTGCCTGAACATCCATAGTCTAAATATTTTAACAATCAAATTGCAGAAGCGTTCATAAATTTAACGTTTACCTCCGGAGGTATACAGATTTCTATTGCAATTTCATTAAACTTGAAACTGCCAAGTGTTAGTTTTTGTTGAAATTCATCTGCTGAAACGAGTGTATTAACAATAACTTTTAGTAGTGTTTTGTCTTCATTAGATTTCAAAATTTCAGCTATTTCAGCGGCGCTCACATCTGCAAATTTCTCGAAATGAAAAACAATGCGAGGAGGCACACTAACGCCAATATTAATTTCCTTGGCTCGGTATCCGGTTTTTTCTATGATGGGCGCCAGTGCTATAAGGTCGTTGGTTATTACAGCAAGTTTTTCTTTTGTTAAATTTTTAACATCATAAAAATTAGATAGCGTTTCCTTTAAGAGGTCGCTTGCCGATTGAAATCCTTCGCCCAAAAGGTCACCGGTTTCGCCCAGGGCATTTTTAACAGATTCTAAAACTGTTTTCATATTTGGCTGTAAAGCTAATCATCAGCCAACACAATTAATTTATCTTCGGGTGAAAATTTTATTACTTCCGGCTTAGATGGGTTGAGTTGTATACCGTACGATTTTGCTGCGTTGTGCTCATCGCTCATTTTCCTGTAGCCTATTATGGTATGGCCTTTTTGAATGCCTGATGCCGTTAGAGTGAAAAAGTTAACGGGTTCGTCAACATGGATATAATTACTTGCCGGTTTCATATATATCTCACTTCCGTCTTCATCTAATATATCTTCAAATACACGCATCAAATGCTTGTTTTCACTTACCTGAGTAATGAGTAAACTCAACATTTTATCGCTGACAATAAAATCATCTGTATTGGTAACTTCAGCGAGTTCGCGATTTTTAAGGTCAAGCATTTCACTAACTAGATTCAAATCTTTGTCGGCTTTTTCGCTCATGTCGCGCAAGTGGAGTAGTGTTATTAAAGTGATTGAATCACTTCGTTGTATGTCGTTGTCAAGTTCGTAACTGAATAACATTACATAATCGGCTGAAAACACATCTAACGATTCTAACACTTTTCTATCGCTGGTTTCGGCTGATGTAAATTCGATGGTTAGATTTTCGTAAATAGATGTATTGTCTTTCAACAACTCTGTTGGTAATTCCTGATTAGCAATTACATGAACCGTTGAACCTTTTCCCACATAATTATTTAATTCATTAATTACTCTTATAACTCTTCTGTTCCATCCCAATAAAATAATGCGTTCAACCTTTTTTGAGGCGATTATTTTTTCGTTAGTGATGGCATTTTGATTAATATTATATGCTGATTTATTATTTAAAATTATAGTATCATCATCGGCACTTATAACAATAATTTCGTCATCATTATTTATAATAGTATCCATTGGCGGATTTATTACACTAATGTCATTTTGTTTTAAGCCCATAACACAACTGTTGTCGTACATTAATAAGGCTTCGCCATAAGTTTTGCCGATAAGCTTTGGTTCATTTTTATAATAAATTTCATCTCCGCCATAATCCATTAATTCGGTATAAACCACACTTAATCCGCTTTGACGCGATGTTTGTACCATAATACGTGCAACAATATCATCAGTTAATATTAATTCAGCTTCGTCTTTGGCAATCATACGTGCTACATCAAAATTATGTGTTTCACGCATTTCGGCAATAATGTGATAAGGTGTAGGTTTTCTATCAGGATTATTGGTTATGGCCAAAATAGTTTTAATAATTTCGAAATCACTTTTGTGTGCATCTTTACCAAGGAGTATAATCGATTTTGCATTTTTAGGATTTACTATTTGTAGATCTAAAGGGTTGGTAGTATCACCGCTACGGCATATTACTTTCGTGTTTTTTAAATCCGGAACATTCGATTTAATGGCATCTTCCATTTCAATTTTATCATTGCCGGCTAAAATTACAATTCGCGGTTTTTTTTGATTTTCATTAGCAGCAACTAATTCATTAATTATTGTAAAAACCTTTGAACTCCAACCTAATATAAGGGTGTAATCATTTTCCATTACTTCGCTGCGGCCTTTTCTTAGTTCATCTAGTTTACCTTCAATTCCGCTCGATAATACACCAATTAATGTGCTCACAATAAAAATACCGCCAATGGTAACCAGCAACATGATAATTCTAAAACCCCAACCGGCATCGCCACCCATTGTTCCGGCATCTAATGTGCGCATTAAACTTTGCCAAGCCGCTTCCATAAAAGGAAGACCCTGCTCATCGGGTTGATTAATGCCTGTTATCATTAAAACAATTGCTGCCAAAATGATAACCAAAAGTGAAATAATTGCCAGCCAAATAATCAGTGCCACGGGGCCTTTGCTCATTGTATTGTCGAAGGCATAGCGCAGTTTTTTTGATAGAATACTCATAATAATTGGGTTTCGAGTTAATTTCATCAAATATAGAAATTTATCTATTTCGATAAAAAATATTTAATAAGTGCAGTAAAATGACAAATAAGTGCCTTTTTGAGCTACCTCCGGAGGCTTTTGCCAACTTAATCAGTCAATAATTATTGCGACACATTAGCACCAATCAAGTGTTAAATTTGAATAAAATGCTATACTTATATTGGTTCTATTTGAATTGACTGCTAAACTTTTGCAAATTTGTAAAAAAATGATTTATGTTGAATTGGAAACGTCCTATTGAAGGAGAGTTTATTCCTTACCAAACCACTTATTTAAATCTGGTGCCTGATGGCGATTTAATTGAATTGATGCGCAAGAATATTGATGAAACAGCAGCGTTTTTAGTAAGTCTGTCTGAAGAGAAATTGGAATACAGATATGCAGCCGGCAAATGGTCAATTAAAGAAGTTTTACAACACATGATTGATTGCGAGCGCATTATGTGTTACCGTGCGTTGCGATTTGCTCGCAAAGATAAAACTGCCTTGTCCGGGTTTGAAGAAAACGACTACGCAGCAAATGCCAATACTAATGAGCGTGATTTTGTTGATATGATGCGTGAATTTATTGCTGTGCGTGCCGGAACAGTTTACATGTTTAGGAGTTTTAATGATGAAATATTAACCTACTCAGGTCAGGCAAACAACAATAATATTACAGTGAATGCACTTGCATATGTAATTGCGGGACATGAGATGCATCATATTGCAATAATAAAAGAACGCTATTTGTAATGTTGAGTTTAATTCTCTCGAAAATTCTTGTTTATGTATATTCCAAATAATAATCTAATCAACAATCAAGCTGAAGTTTTTCGGTTTATGCAGGAAAATCCATTTGCAATTATTATTAATGAAAATAATGGCGAACTTATTGCTTCACATACACCAGTTGAAATTGAATCGGATGAGAATGGAAATCCAATAATAAGAACGCATATTGCAAAAGCTAATCCGCAATGGAAAACATTTAGCGAAGCAAAAAATTTATTAGTAATATTTAATGGTCCGCACACTTATATTAGTTCATCATGGTACGATCATGTTAATGTGCCAACTTGGAATTATATTGCTGTGCATGTTTATGGGAAACCAAAAATTCTGGATAGAACAGCAACAATTAAAGTGCTGCAAAATTTGGTTGCCCGACATGAACAACCTTCAGCTAAGCCTTTCAAAATGGATGATTTGGATGATGCATATTTGGATAGTCACCTAAAAGCCCTGGTCGCATTTGAAATTACCATTGATAAAATAGATGCCAAGGCAAAGTTGAGTCAAAACAGGAATGAACATAATTATGACTTGGTCATAAATGAGCTTGATAAACGTGAAGATGAGCAAAGCCATGCCATTGCAGATGAAATGGAGAAAATAAAACCGGATTTGTTCAAACAATAGTTTTTGTAAATTTACATTTGAAATTATGAGCAATTCAATGGAATATCAGCAGCTTTTAAAAAATAACAGCAACTGGGTAGCTGAAAAATTGGCTACAGACCCGGAATATTTCGAAATGTTATCTCAGGGTCAACACCCTCCATTCCTTTATATAGGATGCAGCGATAGCCGTTTGCCGATAGATGTTTTTACGGGCTCAATTCCCGGTCAAATATTTATTCATCGCAACGTTGCCAATCAGGTTTTTTTAAATGATATGAATTTATTAACGGTATTGGAATTTGCAGTTAAAACGTTAAAAGTAAAACATGTTATTGTTTGCGGTCATTACGGTTGCGGTGGCATTCAAGCGGCATACAGTGGTACTTCTCTCAACCTGGTTGAAAACTGGACTATGAATATTCGCGACATCGCTATGGAATCGAAAAAGGAACTCGACGCAATACCCGATTTAAGTGAGCGATTAAATCGCTTGAGTGAATTAAATGTGTACAGGCAATTGCGTCAGCTTTGCAAAACATCAATTATGCACGATGCTTTCCGAAAAGGTGATTACCCTAAATTACACGGTTGGGTTTTAGATATTGCTCATGGTTTAATTAAAGAATTACCTATTCCAATTGATGAGTGGAAAGAGTACGGATTATTACCTAAAGAATATCAACTTTGATGTTCACCTTCCGATCGGCTGTCTAATCTCGTTTTTTCTTTGTCGTAAGCTTTAATAATTTGCTTTACCAAGCGATGGCGAACTATATCATTTTCATTTAGAAATATAGTACCAATGCCATCTATATCTTTTAATATACGCAGCGATGTAAAAAGCCCTGAGTTTTGATTGCGCGGTAAATCTATTTGTGTTAAATCGCCGGTTACTATGCATTTTGCGCTTGGTCCAATTCGCGTTAAAAACATTTTTATTTGTGCATCCGTTGCATTTTGTGCTTCATCTAAAATAATAAATGCATGGTCCAAAGTTCTTCCGCGCATAAAAGCCAAAGGTGCAATTTCAATTACGCGATTTTGCATGTATAAATTTAATTTTTCAATTGGTAGCATGTCATCTAATGCATCGTAAAGCGGGCGCAAATAAGGGTCGATTTTTTCTTTTAAATCGCCCGGTAAAAATCCCAAATTTTCACCTGCTTCTACAGCAGGTCGCGTTAAAATAATGCGTTTTACCGATTTATCTTTTAATGCTCTTACTGCCAATGCAACAGCAGTATATGTTTTACCTGTTCCTGCAGGACCAATGGCAAATACAATATCATTTTCGTTTGCCAACATTACCATTTTCTTCTGATTTGGCGTACGAGCGCGAACAATATATCCGTTTGGACCATGAACAATGGCATCATCAGGCAACTCGGGTAAGTCCACTAATTCATCTTCGGCAATTCCAAACAATATACTCTGCAAATTGGCATCGCTTATACTTCCGAATTTTTCAAGATGGATGAGCACCTTGTCGATTTTCACCTTAAATTCATCAATATCTTTTTCGTTGCCGCGCACTTTCAACTCGCTGCCTCTACCCGAAATATTTAGAAATGGGAATGTCTTTTTAATAATGCCTAATCGTGCATTATGTATACCATAGAAGTCAATCGGCCTTATACCGTCTAAAGGAATAGTTATTTCAATCAATTTTTCTTATAATTTTGTGTTGTTCGATACAAATATAATTTTTTTGTCTTAACCCACTAATTATCCAGTCAGCATCATGCCAATTGTAACCCTAACTTCCGACCTTGGTTTTAAGGATTACTACGTTGCAATAGTAAAAGGAAAGATTCTGACTCAGGTGCCTACTGCACAATTAGTTGATATTACGCATGAAATTACACCTTTTAACATTCAAGAAGCAGCTTTTGTTCTCAAAAATACTTTTCCACATTTTCCGGAAAAAACCATACATTTAGTTAGTGTGCATGCCGAAACACGCACCGATACTAAAATTGTAGTAGTTGAGCATGGCAACCAATATTTTGTTGGAATGGATAATGGACTGTTTGCCCTAATGCTTGACGATTTACCGCATAAAATTGCTGAAGTTTCACAGTTAAACGACCCTGTAACCACATTTATAGCAAAAGATAGACTTTGCAATGTGGTTATCGATTTGCTTTCAGGTAAGCCTTTCAATAGTTTGGGTGTTAGTTTAAGCAGTTTAGAAACAAAAACTTACTTGCGACCACCTGAGAATAATTTTATAATGCGCACAAGTATCGTGTACATAGACCGCTACGGGAATTTGATAACAAGTATGTCGAAAGCCAGATTCGAAAAAATCAGGGCCGGCAGAGATTTTATCATAAATTACAAAAGAAATGAAGAACTTCGCGAAATCTCGACAACTTACAACGATGTACCTGAAGGGGAGAGGGTGTGTTTATTTAATTCATCCGGAAACCTGGAAATAGCCATTAATAAGGGTAACGCGAACCAATTGTTGGGATTACATTTAGACCACACCATACAAATTGAATTTGAATGATTATACGCATCGTTAAAATGACTTTCATCCCCGAACAATTGGAAACATTTATTGGTATTTTTTCAGACGCTCAAAAAAAGATTGAGGGATTTCCTGGTTGCAAAGGTGTTGACCTAACAAGAGACCTTCGTCAGCCAAATGTTTGCATTACTATTAGTATATGGGAAAACGTGGAATCCTTGGACAGATATCGCGAATCTGAATTATTTATTTCAACATGGGCACAAACAAAAATTTTGTTTAGCGAACGGCCTGATGCATGGTCGCTCGAAAAATTAATGTAACATGCAAATAGAATTAGATAACTATACCATTTTTATAAATTCCGGATTAAATGAATTCGCAGCATTTAATAATTGGTTAAATGGTAATATTTATAGCAGCATTTTTGTTTTAACAGATGAAAATACCTTAAAATATTGTTATCCATTAATTGATAAATTGTTACCTAAGCATAAGGTAATCACAATAAAAGCTGGAGAATCTGAAAAAAATATTGAAACTTGTAAATATTTATGGCAGTGGTTAACCAATTTTCAGGCAGAACGAAAAAGCCTGTTAATAAATATTGGTGGTGGAGTTATTGGCGACATGGGAGGATTTGTTGCAGGAACATTTAAACGTGGTTTCGACTTTATTAATATACCAACAACTTTGCTTTCGCAAGTTGATGCATCGGTTGGTGGCAAATTGGGTGTTGATTTTAATGGAATAAAAAATTTAATAGGGTTATTTAAAGATCCAACTGCAGTATTTATTGCCCCAATGTTTCTTGCAACATTGCCGCAAGAACAACTGCGCAGTGGATTTAGTGAAGTGCTAAAGCATGGTTTAATTTATAATGCGGATTATTGGCATACTTGTAAAAATATTTCTATCAACACACATATCGATTGGCTTAGCATTATTAAAACTTCAGTTCATATAAAAAAGGATGTAGTAAAAAAAGACCCATTTGAGCGTGGGCTAAGAAAGATTTTAAATTTTGGACATACTGTTGGACATGCTGTTGAAACTTGGTCGTTACACAATGATGCAACACCTTTGCTGCATGGAGAGGCCATTGCAATTGGAATGATTTGTGAAGCATGGCTGTCGAAAGAAATTAATGGATTATCTGAAGCGGAACTGACTGATATTTCAAATACACTTATACATATTTTTGGCAAATATCCACTTGAAAAAATTCCTATGAATAAATTAATGGATGTGATGTTCCTCGACAAAAAGAACAGCAATAATACGATTCACTTTAGTTTATTAAATAGCATCGGAAATTGCGATTTTGATATTAAAGCAACTGATGAAGCTATTGCAGCATCAATAAATTATTATTGCGCACTAAAATGAACTTAACCTTACAAGATACAGGCAAGGCAGTAAACGGCAACATTACTTTAGAAGGCTCCAAAAGTATCAGCAACCGATTACTTATTTTACAAGCGCTTTGCGAAAATGGATTCGAAATTATTAACTTGTCACCGTCAGATGATACTACAACATTAAACAGATTGCTAAGGCAGGATGCTGCAATTTGCGATGTTGGCGCTGCAGGAACTACCATGCGTTTTTTGACAGCGTATTATGCAATTGGCAATAAAGTGAAAATGCTTACAGGTTCTGAACGTATGCAGCAGCGGCCAATAAAAATTTTAGTTGATGCCTTAAATAAGCTTGGTGCGAAAATTACTTACGAAAATAATAGCGGCTATCCTCCTATTAAAATTGTTGGTCAACCCGTTAAAGGCGGTGCGCTTACTATTCGTGCTGATGTTAGTTCTCAATATATATCTGCTTTGCTAATGATTGCTCCTGTATTGCAAAATGGATTGCAATTAAATCTTGAAGGAAAAATATCTTCTTTGCCTTATATCAACATGACTTTAAAAACAATGGAAACATTGGGGATTAAGTATGCATTTGAAGGCAACACCATCAATGTATTTCCGGGCAAGTATATAGGTATAAAAATGCAAGCAGAAAGTGATTGGAGTGCAGCATCGTATTGGTTTTCAGTTTGTGCATTATCAAAAAACAGCGTGTTGCGTATTAGTGGATTGTTTAAAGACAGCCTGCAGGGCGATAGTGTTTTACCTGATATTTACAAGCAACTTGGTGTGCATGCTCAATTTGAAAATGATTTACTCATATTAAAGCAACAAGATGTTTATACAAAGCATCTCGATTTTGATTTTAGTGATTGCCCCGATTTAGCGCAAACAGTTGCCATAACATGTGCAGCTTTGGGTATACCCGCTAAATTTACAGGAGTTGAAAGTTTAAAAATTAAAGAAACAGATCGCACAAAAGCGCTTCAAATTGAATTAGCAAAATTTGGCGTAGATTTTCATGAAGAGCATAACGCGTGGGTGCTCGCAGGTGAAACATCATGTTCATCACCGATTACTATTCACACTTACGAAGATCACCGCATGGCAATGTGTTTTGCACCATTGGCAATTAAACATGAAAGTATAGTAATAGAAAATCCGGATGTAGTGAATAAATCTTACCCTTCTTTTTGGACTGATTTATCATCAGTTGGTTTTATTTCGTCAGTTTCCTGAGGAGGAATTGGTTTAAGTAAATCATCTTTAGATAGCGGACGTGTATTGTAATTCCACTCGAAATCTTTTAATTGATAATCCATTAAATTAATATCTTTCATTGGTTGGAATTCAGAATCAGGTGTGTTCTTAAATGTAATTCGATTAAATTTCTGATTGCTCATCAAAATCATGATTTCACTGCATAGCATTTTGTTTACGCCAATATACCTGTCGGCATCATCTTTACCGAAATAAATACTTTCGCCATTTCCAATTGCGATAATTTTCCGTAAATCATCATCAGTAAAATAGCCGAAAATATTGCGTCCTTTAATTTGATTATAAATCAGACTGTCGTCTTCATTTATTACGAATCCATTTGAATATAATTGAATCTCTGTTAATGTTTTATTGCGCATAACCATATTAATGGTATCGGCAGTAAATTGTGTGCTATCGCTCCACATAACCGGTGTTCCATACATGCGAATAATAGAATCTACATCTGAATAACTCAGCGAATCGCATTGGCCTTGCAAATCAGTTTTAAATATTTTCACATTGTGAAAAACATCCATAGTTCTGCGCTTTAAACTATCTTGGGTTGATTTAATTGTATCTCCTCCAATAAATAAAGTATCTTCATCAACAATATATCCTGCAATAGAGCCGCCGGTTGAAAATATATTATTGTTTATCTCGTCATATTCTGCAAAATTGCTGTATTGTAATACTTGCATTGAAGTATCTGTAAAAACAATATTATTAAATGCTTTGCCAATGCCCGTTGTTCGGTTATAATAAATACTATCAGCCGCTAACGATTGTGGTGCATTGTCTAATTTTACGTTTTGATGAAATACCGCAATGCCGGAGTTGGTTTCGTAGTATCCTTTTTCACAATAAACAGTACTTTCCTTATTGTAAATTGTTGTTGGGCCTCTAAAAATTGCTATTTCACTATTTGTATTATATTGTAAAGTGTCGGCTTCTAAACTATAATCAGGATGCTTTAACACAACATCTTTCTTAAAAAAGGCATCGTTAGTATTTGCATAATAGTAGCCATAAACGCTGGTTAGCACAGCTTCGCCATCTGTTACTTTTCCACCGTTGTTGTAGATAGCAATTTTTGTGTTTAAATCATAACTTAAATCATCGGTTGTGAGTGTCATAGACCTATCGGTAATTTTTGCATCGCCATACATGCGTGCAGTTTTGGAGTTTCCATCATAAATCGCAGAATCGCCATATGCATGAATAGAATCTGCTTGATTTAAGTGAACATTGCCGTAAATTTTCGCTATGTTTTCAGATTTAAATAGTAAAGCACTGTCGCAATAGAGTGTCAAATCTTTTTGTACAAGAATTACATTATTAACCAAGCGGTTGATGCTTATATTTTTTTTCTGAATTATTTCAAGATAATCGGCACTTTTTATCTGAATCTCACTTGAATCTCTTTTTACTTTCGGCGCGCCTGATACTTGGGCATGCAAAGGTTTGCCCATAAGCAATACCATTGTGGTAAGCAGGCAGATAAATAACCATGCAGAGCCGTATTTTCCCATTATTATTGTGGTAAACTTAATCCTTACCAAAAAGTTGCAGCTTAATTACAGGATCGTTTGAGAATTTTGTAATGGCAGAATCTAATGATTGCAGCGAATTGGTTAAATCGTTATATAGTGTTTCATCATTAACCAGTTTGCCTAAACTTCCACTTCCTTCATTTATTTTCTGCGAGATTGTATTAATGTTTTTAGCAGCAAGTGTAAATTCTTCTGAAAGTTCTTGCCATTCTACTTTATTTAACGAATCGGTAACAGACTTTAAATTACTAAGAATTGTTTTGATATCGTTTTCACTATCGTTAACATATTCAGTAATTTCTGAAACATCATTAATAATGGCATCGATATTAGCTTCTTCTTTTATTAAAATTGAATTTACTCTGTCGGCCGA
>JANMLV010000017.1:0-24912 GCA_031372705.1 Bacteroidota bacterium
GTTATCCTGGTAATAAACCAAGCCCTGTAGGGGCGACAGTATGGTAGAAAGGTAAAACGCGATGCACGAACCAAGCCCTGTAGGGGCGACAGTATGGTACTTTGCGATTGATGACAGGATTCAATTAATTATGCGCATTCAAAAACGATAAATTAAGAAAATATAGATGTAAAGGATTTGTTTGATTTTCAATCTAGCACCTATCGCATTGCTGAAATTGACGAATGTACTATAAAAACGGACCTATTCTAAATACAGAAAGGAGGCCTAAGCCTCCTTCTGGTCGTGAACCTAATTTATGAAACAAACCAACTGTCTTCTAACTTATAATTCGTCGTTGTCGATAATCACTATTGCTTCTACAAGGACAAGATTGCGTAAATATTTTTCCATAGCTTGATTGTGATTTTGAACTGTTAACTGAATGACTAACAATGTCAAAAGTAGAATCTTAGTATTCGGATTCCATTACAGCAAATCATATTTTGTGACATATCAAATACTATTTTCTATTAAAATAACTGTCTATAACAACCATTATTAAGGCAATTATGTCACAAAATACCTGTATTTTGTGACATTCAATAACATTTACATAACATAAACTTACTATATTAACTGTTCCCAAAATGAATGCTGCTCAGACTAAAATAATTGTTTTAAATTGTTATAATATTACGATTTTTAGTATGTTTGTGACAACAACATTAAATAGCATGGAGTTAAAAGTGTTGTAAATATTATATTTCAGCTCAAAATTCACATCAACCCAAACCATTAGGAGAACCCACATCCAATGAAAAATCTTATAGAAATCTCCAAAGTTGTGACTAAAAAGAGGATCTCAAAAATTGAGATTTTTGATAAAAGTCTGCTAAATCGTAAGGAAAGTAAATTCAATGAATTTTATGAAGGGTTAGTCAACGACAAGTTTGCTTCTGATGAAGAAGCGGCAGCTATTTTATACAGCACTTCTCCGCTTGACGACAAGTATCGCCAGTTAAAATCGCGATTTACGAAGCGGTTGCTTAACACGTTATTTTTTCTGGATAGCAATGATGCTTCGTTTTCCGATTACCATAGAGCCAACTATTCATGCAATAAAAATTGGGCACAAATTAGAATTTTATTGAACAGTGGTGCCCGTAATGCAGCAATTAAAATTGCTACCAAAACCTTAGCTGTTGCTGTTGTTTATCGCTTTTCGGATATTACTTTAAACTGTTCGCGTATTTTAATGAATCATGCCAGCTTAAATGGCGATGAAAAAGAATATGAAGAATATGCAGCTTTAACCAAAAAGGCATTGCGTGATATCGAATTCGAAATTCAAGCTGAAGAAATGTATCAGCGCTTGTCTATCAACTTCGCATTATCGGCATCATCGTCGCATGAACTTTCCTCTATTTCGGATAAATACCTGGAAACTGTTACCAAATTGTGTCAGCAAAGCGACAGTTACCAATTACATTACATGATGCATCAAATTGGCATTTTGTCGGCACAAATTAAGGGTCAATACAAACAAACAATTACGTTATGCGAAGCAGCGGAAAAGTATTTGCAAGACAATCAGCATTTCAATCAAAATATTAAACTGGCCAATCTTGCATTGGTTAAAATAAGTGCTTATTTGCAGTTGCGCGATTATGAAAATGGTCGTATGAACGCCGAAAAATGTCTCGACTTAGTAACGGAAGGAAGTAATAACTGGTTTATTTTTCTTGAATACTATTTCCTGCTTGCCATGCATACCGAAAACTATATCAACGCAGCAGGTATTTTTATCAAAGTGATTAATCACCCGCGATTCATGTACACCAGTGAAGAACGCAAAGAAAAATGGCGCATTTTCGAATCATACATTAATTATATCTTCGAAACAGAAAACCTTGACCGCGATTTACTTTCAGGGGATCCAACCAAGCGCAAATTCCGTTTGCTGAAATTTTTAAATGAAGTACCGAATTTTACGAAAGATAAAAAAGGATACAACGTTTCCATATTAGTTGTTCAAGTGATTTACATGCTCGAAAAAGGTGAATACACCGGCATTATTAATCGTTCAGAAGCATTAAACGTTTATTGCAGTCGTTATTTGCGCAAAGATGACGCTTATCGCAGCAGCTGTTTCCTCAAGATGCTATTAACCATGGTGAAAGAAGATTTCGGCTACGAACGCACCAAACAAATGGCATATAAATATTTACGTAAAATGCAAGAAGGCGATCCAAACGGAAATACAATGGTTAACGAATGGGAAATTATTCCTTATGAAATTTTATGGGATAAAGTGCTCAATCGCTTAAAAAACAAACCGCCAAACAGAAGCTGATTACAAGCAATCCAGCATCGGGAAACTCTTATTTAATACCGCTGTTGCATCTACATTCAGCCATTTATTCATAACCGTAGTGTATACACTTCTGAAATCAACTTGATGAATTAAATCGCCGTCTTGCAGTTTACTTAAATCAGTCATATCATTTATCATTCCACCTTGTTTTAATCCGCCGCTTATTAAATAAACATTGTTGGCGGTGCCATGATCGGTTCCATTACTCGCATTCTCTTCCACCCTTCTGCCAAATTCGGAAAACGTCATTATCATCGTATCATTAAATTTACCTTTCGATTTTAAATCCGTACAAAATGCTTTCAATCCATCGGCATAAACTTTGAGTTGACGCTCTTGTTGATTGCGCTGTGCAGCATGTGTATCAAATCCACTTAACGATACATAATAAACCGAAGTATTAGTTTCAGCAATTATTAATTGTGCAATAGTTTTTAATTGATTGCCAAATTCGTTCGCAGGATATACTGTGGTGCTCGCGTATTTTTGCGACTGCTCGTAAATATAATCGGTGCTTTGCGCAGTATCGGTTAATAATTTATGCAGATAGGCAACGTTGTGATGAACATCTTCAAACTGTTGTTGCTGTTTGGCAATACTGTCAATAAAGGGGTTTTGATTTACATTTTTAAGTTGATTTGGGTCGCGAACAGCAAAACCACTCATTTGTGTTCCTTTTAAAGCAAGGCTAAGGCTATCATCCAACTCAACAGCAAAATGCGGCTGTGCACATTGGGCGTTATTGCAAGTTGAATCTAAAATTCTGCCTATCCAACCAGATTGTAAATAGGCATTTTCATCGCTGCCGGTTTGCCAAATATCCATGCTTCTGAAATGTGAGCGATTAGGGTTTGGGTAGCCAACTCCGTTTACCAACACTACATTGCCATCAAAAAACAAATCGGCCAAACCTTGCATGCTGCTATTCATGCCAATGCCGTCGCCTAACTTAATTAATTCTTCCTTTTTGTAACCAATACTTGGCCTGCCTTTTCTATAAATATCATCCTCGTAAGGCACAATGCAATTTAATCCGTCGTTTCCACCGGAAAACTGAATTACAACCAAAACCTTCGGACGAATATCGTTAGGCAAATAATTGGCAGTTGCCTTCAAAAATTTTGGCATAAATAAACTCGCAGATGCTAAACCGGAGTATTTAATAAAATCTCTTCTTGAATTTTTCATAATTAAATAAGTTGAAATTCAGGTAATGACATTATTGCACCAATTGTGCTGATGATAGTTTTTTCGACAGAGGAACCATCTATATATTTTGCTATTAAATCTTTGTCGATGGCAGTATCTGAACATTGGATAAAATATGGAATTAACGTAGCAATTATTTCCTCTTGCTTCACCGATTTAAATGTAGATACCAACTTCGACCAATCTGAAATTACTTCTGCTCGTTTCTTAGCTTTTAATGCTGCTTCGTCAACAGGAGCATCTTCAAATTCAGGCTTGGGTCTAATATCAAATCCACCGCCTTTTATAATCCTTGCAGGGATATTCATACGAAGGGTTAACGTAGAACTATCTACCCAATTTCTTCCTCCCGGCCAACCGGCAACATTGGGTGGAAAAAATAACACTTGGCCTAAAACTTTTTGCACATTAAACAGCCCCTTCTTTTCCTTGAAATCTAATCCCACCAAACGTTTATAGCGAATTAACAATTCAACCGGTGATGCAATTTTAGCACCTACATTTTTATCACTGTAAAACCAATCAGCAGTGAAAATACACCGCATTAACTTGCTTATATCGTATCCCGATTCAAAAAAATCAACGGCCAATTTATTCACTACATCTTCATCAACAGTATCATTAACAAATTCACGATAAATTTTCCGGGTTACATATTTAGCAGTTTGTTTTTCGGCCAATAGTAAATTAATAATATCTTGACCATTAAAATTGCCTTTAACACCTAAAAATTCTTTCTCGCCATCGTCATGTTCATCGGCCACAAATTCAAATTGTCCGCGTTTGTTAACAGTCCATCCTGTAAATGCTCTTGCCGCCTCTTTAATATCTTTTTCAGTGTATACATTTCCTTCGCCAAGGGTAAATAATTCCATTACTTCTCTGGCAAAATTTTCGTTGGGCGCATCTTTTTTATTCTGTTGATTATTCAAATAAATAATCATTGCAGGGTCGCTGGCAATAGCATGTAATAATTTATCAAACTTGCCTAGTGCATGTTTCCGCAAGGTATTATTTTGAACTTGCATTAAATAGGCCAATTGAGTAGAAGTAGCAAAATGATCATGCCAAAACAAGGTCATCTTTTCGCGCAGCACCGACTTGGTATTGCCTAGCATTTGCATCCACTCATTATTGAGGTCGCGCATTTGTTCTTGCGACTTAAGAATGAGTAATAATACTTTAAAATTGGAGACATCTTTACCCTTAGCAGGGTTCTCGAGGTAGTTTAAGTTTCTGTATTGCTTGGCATCATCAAACAACCCGTTTACCAGGTGCTCGATAGAATTATTCAGCTTTTGCTTAATAACGGCAGGGGTTTCACCGAAACCGGCTCGCAAATAAAGATGCTGTATCTGTTGCTGTTTACTTACCATAAACTAAAATTAATACCTGTTAAACAATTCTTGTGCCAATAAGCAAGTAATTGTATTAACGTTTTGGTAAACAATTTAGGTATTTAAGCCAATTCAGGTAATAGGCTGCCGCTAAAAATTAATTAGCTGCGCTTGTGAAAAAACGCAGCTAATTAATAAAAGTTATAATGAACGTATTAAAGACAATTGTCTCTAAAAAATAATGTCATTTTCATTTCTTGGTTTGCAGTAATATATATCCGAACGAATTTTTCGGAATGGTGCCGGTATATTTTTCTCTGTTTATTTTATTTACTTCATAAGTTTGTTCGCTGCCTTTACCCATATATCCGGTAGTGCCTGAAGCACTGTATAAATGTTCACCACTTACATAATGAATAGTTGCTGATGTTACATTTAATTTACCGTAATCTAAATTCATAGTATATGCTGCATCTAAATTGGTAAAATACAAACATACTTCACCATCATCATCAACTTGTAATACAGGTTTTTCATTTTTTACTAATTTTACACCCTGCTTTGCTTCAGAAGCCAGAATGTAAGCCCAATAACCCATACGGCGTATCATCGCAGTATTTTCGCTATCTACTTTTGTGCTTTTGCTAATCATACCATATTTATCGGGACTCACGCCATTGTGAATTAAAAAGAATTCCAATTGCTCATCAAATTCTACCATTTCACGAAATTGCCAAGCACCATTTACGATGGTATTACAAAGCATTTCTGATGGCTTGGTATTAAATTCGGTAATCCAAATCGGTTTTGCACCAAACTGATCGCGTGCATAAGCAATACCATCTTTAATCATTTGTTTTGAATTAATTAATTCAGCTGCTTTTTTATATGCTTTGTCTAAATCGGCATTACTGTTTTTCGGCGAATATTGTGACCGCAAAGGAATTAAATCATACGCTTCACCTAATTCGCGTTGGGTATAGTAATAATGTAAAATAACGGCATCATAGTCGCCTTTATATTTTGCGAGTCCTTCGTTCCAGGCAACAATATCTTTGCGAGAAGTATTGGCTCCTGCAACAAGACCTTTTTTAATTTGGGGATATTCTTTATCGAGCATTTTAAAAATTGGTTCAAAGTCGTTTATGTATTCGGTAAAAGAGGCATACTTGCCATAAACCTCGTTACCTGCTTCAACACCCACCACTTTTACTTTATTTTGCATTAGATAGCGAATGGCCTGCAAATTTGCCTCAGGTGTGCTGTTGAGCACATTTAGCACATACAAAACGGTCATGTCAGGGAATTTTTGCTGGAGGGCGATTAAATCGTCCAAATAACTATGGTCAGGTTGCTCACCACTCTTGCGCAGCCATTTTTCTAAACCGTTTCCATCTTCATCGAACCCGGTTTTTTTAAACCAATCGGTAATATTCTTTTCTGACATGCCCCACCCTTTTTTCACATTTGCAGGATCGTGAAATTTAGAAATAGCGCCGCCGGGCACGCGCAAAGTGAATGGCTGGTTCATATCGAGCAAATATTTTTCAACATCGGCGTCGTAATTTTCGAAAAATCCGGACCCGTTAAACCCTATGTTTTGGGCGAATGATACTTGTGCAAAAAGGATAAATACAATTAGAAGCTTTTTCATGTTCGTTTTTTTTAGTAACTCTGCAAAAATTAAGGATATAAAATCAAATGCCGTGCCTATTGTGTAATCTTGTCCGCAAAAGTAATTTAATTCTCAATTGTCTGCTAATTATACTGCTTTTGAGTGCTGCCAACTCCTATGCGCAGCAAGCAGTTGCGTTGCCGAAATGGGGCAATACCTATACACCCTTGGGGAGCAGCACTTACCATTTGCTCGATAGAATAGATATACAGTATACCAACACTTATCGCAATTTACATACTGCTGTTAAACCCTATTTACGTGAAGATATTGCTGCGTTAACATTAAACTATGCAAAGTCTGACTCCCTATCAACACGCGAGCAATTCAATGTAAATTATTTATGTGCCGATAATGGCGAATTAGCAATACCGGGTGATGATTATTATAACGGCGATTTATTTAATTTCTTTTATCCTGAACCTGCTACTTTTTATCAATTTTTTACAGTGCGGGTGAATCCGATAATTAATAACAGTTTTGGATTATCGTCGGATACCACAGCCTTGCGTTTTCAAAATACAAGGGGATTAGAACTGCGTGGAAGTATTGATAATAAAGTAGGTTTTTATTTACGTGCCACCGACAATCAGGTAATATTTCCCGGTTATGTTAAAGCACGTGTAGATGCAGCGCCGCAAGTAGTTCCGGGTGAAGGTGTTGCAAAGTTATTTAAGGATGAGGGATTCGACTACTTATCTGCTACAGGATATGTGAGCTTCAACGCCACTGAACATATTGCCATGCAGTTTGGTCATGATAAAATATTTATTGGTGATGGCATTCGGAGTTTAATTTGGAGCGATAATGCAAAAAATCAACTGTTTTTTAAGATAAATACGAAAATTTGGAGAGCTAATTATCAAAATGTATTTATGGAATTGGCAAACTACGATGGTTCAAATATTTATAATAGTCTTGTTCAAAAAAAGTATGCTGCGATACATCATTTGAATTTTCCCATAACTAAAAATTTACATGTTGGTTTATTCGAGACGATAATTTTTGATAGAACAGGATTATATGGCGACCCTAACGGGTTTGAATTAAATTATTTAAATCCGGTGATGTTTTATCGCGCAATTGAAAGCGGATTGGGCAGCAGCGATAATGTGGTATTGGGCACGAATTGGAAATGGAATTTTTTAAAGCGGTTTTCTTTTTACGGACAGTTTGTTTTAGACGAATTAGTAGTGAGTGAATTTATTGCTAATGAAGGTTGGTGGGGAAATAAATATGCAATACAATCGGGACTAAAATACATTAATGCATTTGGTATAGACCAATTGGATTTGCAATATGAATTTAATATGGCAAGACCATACACTTATAGCTATGAAGATGAAAATGGTTCCAGCTATACACATTATGCTCAAAGTTTGGCGCATCCGCTAGGCGCTAATTTTAAGGAGCATTTAGTGGCAGTTTGGTATCAACCCTTGCCTCGATTAACAATTAATAATACATTAATGCTTGCTCAATTCGGAACAGATACGGCAAACACTAATTTTGGTGGAGATATATTTAACGATTACAATACTTACGAAAATGCTTATGGCAATTTTATTGGTCAGGGAGTTGGCAATCAATTGTTGTTAAACGATTTGGTTGTTTCTTGGCAATTTTGGCATAATGCACATATTGACTTGCGTTGCACTTATCGGAAGTTAGATAGTGATGTTGATGTGAATGATACGAACGAATTATTTTTCTCGATTGGGGTTCGGTTGAATGAGGTTTTGAAAAGTTTTTACTTTTGATTGTATTATGTGCTTGTTTCTCCAGTCTATTCAGCCTGGCAGGCGCAAAGGTCGCTAAACAAACACACGCAAAAGACGCAAAATCAACAAGGTGTTTTGGTGTGTAGATGTCGATAACGAGTTAATTTAACCTGTTGCTCATTATTTATTAAGATTAAAATTCACACCGAAGGTGACATTCCATTGCGCAAAAAAGAATTGCTGACTAGCCTTATCAGCTATGTTTTCGGTTGTTCTGATGTCGGGCATATTAATAAACCCGCCTTTTAATTCTGATTGCAAGAAAAAATATCGAAAAAATTCCGTGTTTAACCCAACCATGCCGCCGAGTCCAAATCCGGCAAGGTGAAATTCGTCGTAGCGTTCATTGTTAATTAAAGTGCAATTTGTTTTAGGCAATAAAATTCCTGCTCCAAAGCCTTCCATGAAATTAACTTTTATATGTTTAGTAGCAATTAAATTATCTACTCTCCTGAATTCGGAGTTGATGTAATTGAGTCCATCAGTATGTTCCAGCGACAAGAAATCGGGTTTAATAATAATGTTATCATTAACATAATTACCATCATAAATAGTTTCTGTTTGGTCTATTTGCCCGTTAATGAGCACTTTCTGCCATTCTTTTACCACGTATTTCATGTGGTCGATACCGAATGAAATATTATAATGTTCATTTATGAAATAACCCACCCTGAAATTATACTGTGGAATAGTAGCTTTTAATGGATTGCAATACAGTTTAACATCAAAATCGCTTTGACGGTCGAGTGCAACTACATTATCTAATGTAAAATCGTAATCGGCCCCTGTAAAATGAATATCGGATTTGGAATAGGCATCGAGGTTCCATCCCCAATAAACATAAAATTGACCTTTTCTGTTTTCGGGTTCAAAATAGGTTATTGATTGAGCACTAACACATGTGCTTAATTGAATAAAAATTACAATAAAAAATAATCGGTATAAAGTCATTAATCAGTAATAAAACATCCTAAAATGCCATGAGCTATGTAGGTGCAAAATTAGGTAAAAATGCAATAGATTGTTTGTTTTTAAACTATTGTGTCAAGTTTGGAACTAGAATATGGTATGCCTTAACATTAATCAAAGTAAACCTCAATCAATATAGTCTGCTTCGGCAAACATTTCCGGCTTGGTATTTAACATCAAACCAACCTTATAACTATTATCGATTAACGTCAGAATTTTAGCGAAACATCCAATTACCGGCTTAGAAAGGCATTGGTCTTACAAAAAATAATTTGTCAATTATTTAAAGTAAACCAAAACAGCTTGCTCCAAATCATACCTAAGCGATTGATTTGTTCAAATACTATTATCTCATGTCCCATCTAACGTAAACAAATTGCGCTAACGCATTTATTTGCATCTGAAATTTATAGAAAATATGATTCTCACATAGCTGCTATAAGTCCAATAATAAGGGCAAGTGCATAAAACGACATAATAATAATAGTGAAAATACCAATAAATTTGAATAAGGATTTATAATTAGAAAAGCCTGTATTTAAATCATCTTGTGTTTGAAAATCTATTGATTTTTTTAGCGCTATAGAACCCTTATACAAATACAAAAGCGGAATAACATAAAGAACTGAAAAAACAATCACTCCAACATACATTCCAGTCATTGCACCTGATTGCATTCCGGAGGTTTCTGCACCGGAAAAAACACTCATGGCTGAAACACCGAAAATAAGTGCAATAATCATTATCGCCATTCCAACAAAGCCAATTATTGCCAATATTTTACCCCAACGGGCCATTTCCAATATATAGGCTTTTACTTCAGGCGAAATTTGTAATTCAGAGCCATTGTCTAAATTGCTGTCAATTGTTTCCATGTTCATTCTTTAAAAGTTTACAAATGTGATTATAATTGGTTTAAAGTATCAAAACGTAATATTATTAAAAATACTGATAATTTTCAATTTAGGTTACTTCGTTTTGTTTTTTCGGCAATTTCGGCCATTTTTTCATCCATTTTCCAGGCAATACCGGCACTAACAATTGGGCAAAATAGCTTTTGGGAAATGGTTCCTGTATCCCGAAGTGCTTAGGTTCATGGTTGGGGCAAACGTAGGTGCCGAAAATAATATCCATAAGCGGTGAAATATTAGCATAATTTCCTGCATGTTGGTCTCGTGCATGGTGCCAATGGTGTAGTTCCGGTGAGCCAATTATTTTTTTTAAAAAACCTAAGCGAAATCGGACATTGGAATGAATATAAACTGCCCAAATACCCCTGAATGCAATCACCCCAATTAAAGTTTCAAGCGGAAAACCGAGTACAAATGCGGGCAGGTTAATAAGGCCAACAGTATAAATTGTATCTAGCGGATGTTCACGGTATGCTGCAAGCCAATCAAGATGTTCGGCACTATGGTGCACTTTGTGAAATCGCCATAAAAATGGCAAGTTATGTTGCAACCGATGTGCCCAGTAAATGAGCAAATCGCTGAAAAAAATTACTTCCACTGTTTGTATTAAAAACGGTTGTGCAGCAACCCCTGCACGAAAAGTTGATGGGATAAGCCCATGCAACCAAGTGTTAAAGTAATTCAACACCCAAAATACTAAACCATTCCATAATAAAAACTGTCCGAGAAAAAATAAAAAATCAGTAAGCCAAAAAGGTCGAAATGTTTTTTGATGTTTTTTAGCAGGAAAGGCTTTTTCCATAGGGATAAACGCAATTGCAAGAAACAATAAACTTACTGCTATTGAGATTATCCATTGTGGTATTGCCATGCAATTTATTTATCAAGTTCAGGAGAATGGTTGTAGCTACTATTTAATGAATCTACAAATTGTTCAATAACGGATTTGGTATCAATTGCTTCCTGCGTCATTTTAGAAAAATCTGTCATTCTATTTTTAAAATATGCTGCGTCTTTCAAATCAATTTGCATTGACTTTGTTGAATACATTAACTGTTGCAGCTTCAGTTCTTTAAGTGATTGACCTGTTGTATCTATAACCGTGAGTGGCGAATCAGATGGCATATCTATGTTATAATTTAATATTGCATTGGAACTAAATTCATACGGAATGGTAGCTTGTTTTTGAGTTACTGTATCAGGAATAAATTCTGCTGCCCCTATCTTAAACCAAACTAAAGAGACAATTCCCGAAATAAAAAATAACATTGCTATGATCTGGAAAACAATTTTCAATGAAGCATATTTTAACTAAATTAAATAAATATTTTAATCGCTTTTGCCATTGTTGATATTTGCAACACTGTCCCGTTTTAACTTAAGGTAATATTGCATTTGTGAAAGTATCACACTTAAGGTATCACCTTTTAATGTTGGCGCAACTGATTTTGAAGTGGACATTATAACCTTTAATTCTTGGATACTATCTTCTAGTTGTTTTTCCGTGAGTTGCGGTGACACATCAATTAAATTCAAATTTTGATGATTTTCAAACCAATTTTTCATTTCATTACTGTTGGCCGGCTTATTTGATTTATTACTTACTGTCTTGTCTATGGGGATCGAGAGTTTATAAATAATAAACAATGACATTGCTGCAACAAATGAACAAATTGCAACCAATTTTAATACTTTATTGTTTTTCATAAGCGCTTCACAACATTAAAAAGTAGCTTTAAATTTAATTAAGATTTAAAGTTGCTCCTTTAATTCCGTTAAAAACTGTCTTATTTTCTTCAACGCTTCTACTGCTTGATATTGCGTATCCGTTTTTCCGGCACCGGTTTTCAGTTTTTCGCGAGCCCCTTTTATGGTGTACTTCTTTTCCTTTAACAGGTATTTAATTACACGTAAATTTTCTATATCTTTCTTAGTGAAATACCTGTCGCCTTTTTTATTCTTCTTGAGATTGAAAACATCAAACTCTTTTTCCCATAAACGAATTTGAGCAAAGCTGAGATCCAGCATTTCTGAAACTTCCCCTATCGACCAGTAGATTTTTTCTATTTCCTTTTCTTTATAAGGCATGAATAGGTAAAACTGATGTTGTGTGTATATTCAATTGAAATACAAATATATCAATTTTATCTGATATAAACACCTGTGAGGTAATGTTGGTAATCGGGTGATTATCAGCAGGTTTAATCGTACGACTGATTTGATTTATTAGCCAATTCAATCATGCGTGCATACTCTTCGGCAGTGAGGTCGGTGTAGAAAAAGTTGATTGGGTCAACACGTTCACCATTCTTTTCAATTTCGTAATGGAGATGGGGTGCAGTTGATAACCCGGAGTTTCCAACCAGCCCTATTAATTCGCCTCGCTTAACTTTTTGTCCCTGCTTAGCTTTGAAAGTACTTAAATGCGCATAGCGTGTTTTATAACCGTAGCCATGATCAATAACAATCACATTGCCATAACCGCTCGAATTATTATCAGACTGGACGATGGTACCATCTGCGGTAGCAAAAACATCGGTTCCTTTAGGAGCAGTAAAATCGAGGCCTTCATGGAATTTGGCAAATTTATAAATCGGGTGAATCCTCCATCCAAAACCGGATGCAATGCGCTCCAAATCTTTGTTACTTACCGGTTGAATAGATGGTGTATGTGCCAACAATTTCTCCTTATTGCTCACCAAATTGGTTATTTCATCAAACGACTTCGACTGCACAACCATTTGGCGACGAATTAATTCTTGCTTCATGGCTGTATTCTTCAACATTTCAGCATTATCGAGCTTATTCATGCGTTTAAACCTGTCGCTACCGCCAATTCCGGCAATACGCTCACTGCGGGAAACCGGCTCTGCTTCAAAAATTACACGGTAAATATTATCATCACGCTCGGCCAATTCAGACAGAATAACACTCATGGTGTCCATCTTGTTATTCATGAAATCTAACTCCAGTTCCATTTCTGAAATCTGATTCTTGAGGTAGCGCTCTTTAGGAGAATCAAAATAAGTATAGGCTATCCACACAATAATAAAGGCAAAAACTCCTGTGGTACAAATCCAACCGGTTACGCGCAAAGTCCATACCCACCTAGGTGTTATGTGCTTCTCGAAACGGAGATTAGCGGGGTTATAAAAATATTTTACCTTCTTCGCCATGCGACTGTGATTCTGTAATTTTGCAACTTAATTTATTGGTTGTGTGCTCGGGAAGGGACACGAAAATAAAGAAAAATTCACAAACTATAAAACGAAGGGCAGGAAGCATTATTATGACATCGCAGGAAATTCGCCAACATTTTTTATCTTTTTACGAAAGTAAGCAACACAAAATCGTTGAATCAGCGCCAATAGTGGTTAAAAACGACCCCACTCTAATGTTCACGAATGCGGGCATGAATCAATTTAAAGATTTGTTTCTTGGCAACAAACAGGTTCAATATCCACGCATTGCCGATACGCAGAAATGTTTACGCGTTTCCGGAAAACATAACGATTTAGAAGAAGTTGGCGTGGATACTTATCACCATACCATGTTCGAAATGCTTGGCAATTGGAGCTTTGGCGATTATTTTAAAAAAGAAAGTCTTGCTTGGGGATGGGAATTACTGACCAATGTTTACAAACTGGATAAATCGCGTTTATATGTTACCGTATTTGAAGGTGACGTAAAAGAAAACCTGGAATTTGATACTGAGGCATTTGAAATTTGGAAATCGTTTATCGATGAAAGCCATATTTTAAGAGGCAACAAAAAAGATAATTTTTGGGAAATGGGTGATACCGGTCCCTGTGGCCCTTGCTCCGAAATTCATTATGATATGCGCAGTGATGCAGAGCGGACTGGTGTAGATGGTGCAACTTTAGTTAACGCCAGCGACCCTCAGGTTATAGAAATTTGGAATCATGTATTTATTCAATTTAACCGCAAAGCCGATGGTTCGCTGGAAGAATTGCCGAATAAACATGTAGATACAGGAATGGGTTTTGAAAGATTAGTGCGTGCATTGCAAAATAAATCGTCGAACTACGATACCGATGTATTTATGCCACTGATAAAAAAAGTGGAACAACTGAGCGGTTTACAGTACGGCAAAGATGAACAAACAGATATTGCCATGCGCGTTATAAGTGATCATATTCGCGCTGTAAGTTTTTGCATTGCAGATGGGCAATTACCTGCCAATACGGGAGCCGGTTATGTAATCAGAAGAATATTGCGCAGAGCTATTCGCTACGGATTTTCATTTCTTGGTTTAAAGAAACCTTTCTTCAATGAATTAGTAGCAGTTTTAGCCGACCAATTTAATCATGTATTTTCAGAATTACACGCACAACGCGATTTAGTGGCAAAAGTAATTTTTGAAGAAGAAACAGCATTTTTAAGAACGTTAGAAAATGGCATAAAACGATTAACTGAAGTTATAAATGATTTAAAAAATCAAAATCAAAATGTAATTCCTGCCAAAGTTTCATTTGAATTATATGACACGTTTGGCTTTCCATTCGATTTAACAACATTAATTGCCCGTGAAGCCGGACTCGATACTGACGAAACCGGATTTAATGCTGAAATGCAGCAGCAGAAAGAGCGCAGTCGCAACGCAACAAGCATGGAAACCGGCGATTGGGTTATAATAAACAACGATACCAATGTTGAATTTGTTGGCTACAATGCATTGTCGTGCGAAGCGAAAATTATTAAAATGCGCTCCGTTAAATTAAAAAATGAAACACAATATCAAGTTGTATTAAATAAAACTCCATTTTATGCTGAGAGTGGCGGACAAACAGGTGATACCGGATTTTTATCGATTAATGCAGATGTAATTCGCGTAATAGATACTAAAAAAGAAAATGATTTAATTATTCATTTCACTAACCAATTACCGGAACAAACACATGTAAATGTTTTTGCACAAGTTGATACAAAAAGAAGAACCGATATTACTTATAATCATACCGCAACACATTTATTGCATGCTGCCTTGCGACAAGTATTAGGAACTCATGTAGCGCAAAAAGGCAGTTATGTTGGTCCCGATCGTTTGCGTTTCGACTTCTCTCATTTTTCGAAATTAACGGATGCCGAATTACATCAAATTGAAACAATAGTAAACAAAAAGATTCGTGAAAATATTCCCGTTGTTACAAAAGTAATGGCAATTGAAGAAGCGCAACAATTAGGCGCTATGATGTTGTTCGGTGAAAAATATGGTGAAACTGTGCGCGTTGTTATTGCTGATGAAGATTACAGCAAAGAATTCTGTGGAGGTACACATGTTGGTGCAACAGGAGAAATTGGCTATTGCAAAATTGTTGGAGAAAGCGCTGTAGCAGCAGGTATTCGACGTATTGAGGCAATAACCGGTGAAGCTGTTGGACAGTTTATTGATAATCAGATAAATACTATTACTCAAATTACGGAATTAACTAAAGGAACCGATATTATTAAAAGTATTGCAGCTTTGGTTGATGAGAACGGCAATTTGAAAAAAGAAATAGAAAAATATCAGCTCTTACAATTGGGTCAAATAAAAGCAGATTTAATTGCTAAGGCTGAAAGTAAAAATGGCATAACAGTAATTCGCGCAATTGTTGATTTACCGAATGCCGATTTAATAAAAAAATTAGCTTTCGAATTGCGCAACGAAGTTGATAATTTATTTTGTGTGATTGGCGCTGAAATTCAGGCGAAGGCTTCGCTAACAATTATTATTAGTGATAATTTAGTTGAAAGCAACAATTTAGACGCATCAAAAATCATTCGTGAGCTTGGCAAAGAAATTGAAGGTGGCGGAGGTGGTCAAAAGTTTTTTGCGACTGCAGGAGGTAAAAAAGCGGAGGGGCTTAATGAGGCATTAGAAAAATCAACTGAATTTATTTAATATTCAATTGTAACTAATTTGAAAAGCCTGACTACTAAAACTTTATTCAGGCTTTTCTTTTACACCAAAATAGACTAATTTCGATAAAAATTGACCTGATGAAACAAACTTTCTTACTCATTGCAATTACAACAATTTGCTCATGTTTACAAGCACAATTTAATCCTCAATTTGCTGGCGGTGAATACATTATGCTGCCTCAAGATGAGATTACAGATGAGCAACGTGCTGCCATATTTGCTGATATCGAAGCTAATGAAGCTTTATTGCGACAACTTGGCAAATTACAACCAATAAATACAAAATCCGCAGCTGTTGCATTGCAATTTCCAATGGCATGGAATGATGGATTTGATGGATATAATTTTTATGCAATTTCAAATTATGTTGATCATAACCCTGCTTATCCCGGTCAATTATTGGATTGGAATTGTGGCAACAGAACTTACGATACCGATGGTGGATATAACCATGCCGGCATTGACTATTTCTTATGGCCATTCGATTGGAATTTAATGGAAGCAGGTGCTGTGAAAATTGTTGCAGCTGCTCCCGGTCAAATAGTTGCGCGCTACGACGGCAATTTTGATCAAAATTGTGCTTTTAATCCCGGCTCATGGAATGCAGTTTTTGTTCGTCACGATGATGGGTCTGTTGCCTGGTATGGCCACATGAAAAGTGGCTCTGTTACTGCAAAAGGTTTAGGCGATTTAGTTGAAGCAGGAGAATATTTAGGCTTAATCGGAAGCTCAGGAAGTTCAACAGGCCCCCATTTACATTTTGAAGTATACGATGCCGAAGATAATTTAATAGACCCGTTTGCCGGTGAATGCAACGATTTAAATGCAACAACTTGGTGGGCAGATGAACCTGAATATATTGAACCGAAAATCAATAAAATTCAAACAAATGTAAGCCCTCCTGAATTTATGCCTTGCCCCGAATTAGCAATCACCAACGAATCAAATGCATTTATGCCGGGGGATGTTTGTTATTTTATGTTGTATGCTAAAGACTTATCCGCAACAGATTTATGCCACTTACGCATAACAAAGGCAGATGGCACTATTTGGTACGATTGGGAATTTTATCAGCCCGCAGATTATTACGTTGCTTCTTATTGGTTATGGTGGTACACGCTGCCAACCGATGCTCCTGAAGGCGAATGGACATGGTCGTGCGAACTTGCAGGTGAATATTATGAACATCAATTTATTGTAGGTGATTTGCCAATTGATATTAATGAAAACAATTGGCTTCCGAATGCAACCGCTAACTATATTAATGGTGCAATCCAATTGAACTTAAATAATGAAACATCGCATTTAATCGACATTAATTTAATCAATTCACTTGGTCAGGCATCAATAACAGGCATTAATACAACTGAAGTAAATAACCAATCAATATCAATTCCTGTTGACCAATTAAGTGCCGGTATTTATTATATCACATTGAGTAATAATGCTACTAATCAATTTAAATCAATACCCGTTGTAATAAATGATTAAAGTAATTAAATTTCAATTGTTATCAATTTTGTTTATCGCATTAAACTTAACCACTATTGCGCAAGTTCCTCAAGTAAGCAATGGCGAAATTCAGCATCATGCCAATTTCCCATCCAAATTCGTAGATGCACGCCATGTTGATGTTTGGCTACCTGAAGGATATACAGCTGATAAAAAATATCCGGTTTTATATATGCATGATGGTCAAATGTTATTTGATTCAACAATTACATGGAATAAACAGGAATGGCAAGTAGATGAAATAATGTCCCAACTGCAAGCGGAAGCGCGCATTAAAGATTGTATTGTAGTGGGTATTTGGAATAATGGCATCTACCGACGAGCAGAATATTTGCCTGAAAAAGCATTCAATAATTTACCAAATTCTTTACAGGATACACTGTTAAAAAATGAATTATTTGGGAAGACATTAAGCGATGAATACTTGAAATTTATTGTGCAAGAATTAAAACCATTTATTGATAGCAGCTATTCCACTTATGCTGATATGGCTAACACCTTTATTTCAGGTTCAAGTATGGGCGGCTTAATTTCGCATTACGCCATTTGTGAATACCCGGAGGTATTTGGAGGAGCTGCTTGCCTTTCAACACATTGGCCGGGAAGCTTGCAGATTAAAACGGATGTAATTCCTAATGCACTTAAAAAATATGTAAAACGCAATTTACCATCACCCAAAAATCATAAAATATACTTCGATTACGGAACTGCAACACTTGATGCAGTTTATGAGCCTTATCAGTTGAGGATTAATGAGCTGATGAAAAAGAAGGGATTTGATTCAACAAATTGGAAAACCTTGAAATTTGAGGGCGAAGCACATACCGAAAAAGCATGGAGCAAACGATTGCATATTCCGCTGACATTTTTACTTGGCAATTAAATTCTTGAAGCAATTTTCAGCTGCTTTGCTAGTTATTAATTTTCAAAATTATCAACCGATAGCCGTGGTTGGTGTTTCTCACCAACCACCATTGTGACAAATCCTATGCATGTAATTTAGTGCAAACAATTAATTCACTAATCACTTCCATGATTGGCAATTTTCACTCCGTATTAGTGGTTGGTGAGAAACACCAACCACGGCGTTAGGCGAGCAGTTTCAGAGCAACTTCGTAGGCGTGAATGCAATCGACGATGCCAGTTGCATGTATCAATTCGTAGCTATAAATTATTGCTCAAATCAACCAATCGATAGCCGTGGTTGGTGTTTCTCACCAACCACCGTTGTGACAAATCCTATGCATGTAATTTAGTGCAAACAATTAATTCACTAATCACTTCCATGATTGGCAATTCTCACTTCGTAACGGTTGATTAAATCAGTTGCAGGCGCGGTTCAATCAACCGCGGATGAAAATGTATTACAATTTATTACCACGTAAAAAATCAACTGTCAACATTCGTTTTTTTCCTTCTGCTTGGAGTTCGGTTACGTGAATAAAACCATCGGCAGTTGAGAATTTCAGCGAATTGGAATTATCAGAATCAATTATACCGGCAGTTAATTGATGTTGCACAATTTCCGGAAAACCCGCATAAATTTTCAGCATCTTCCCATTCACGAAGGTATATGCTCCGGGATATGGTGATAAACCTCGAATGAAATTATTTATAATGGCTGCTTGTTGATTCCAATTAATTTGGCAGGTTTCTTTAAATATTTTCGGCGCTGTTTTATCAGAGGTTCCCGATTGTGGTGTAGTATTAAAATTGTTATCGGTAATTACCTCCACTGTTCTTACAATTAATTTCGCACCGACTTCCATTAACTTATCGTGTAATGTTCCTGCATTATCTTCAGGTTTGATATCAACTTTTTCGCTAAAAATAATATCTCCCGTATCAATGGCATGTTGCAGAAAAAATGTAGTAACACCTGTAATTGTTTCTCCATTAATAATTGCATGATTTATTGGTGCCGCTCCGCGATAATCAGGTAATAATGAAGCATGTAAATTGAGTGTGCCTAGTCGCGGCATTGTCCATACTACTTCAGGTAACATTCTAAATGCAACTACCACTTGTAAATCTGCATTATACGAACGAAGCGTTGATACAAATTCGGGGTCTTTTAACTTAACCGGTTGCAAAACAGGGATATCATTTTCAACTGCAAATTGTTTAATTGGCGATTGCTGAATCTGCAAACCTCTTCCGGAAGGCTTATCGGGAGCTGTTACCACGGCAACCACATTGAAATCATTATCCACCAATGCCTTTAATCCGGCAACGGCAAATTCGGGTGTGCCCATGTATATGATGCGTAATTTTTCAGCCATTATTCGAAATCGGGATAAAGTAAATATTTTTTTCTTAATGTTTTAAAAGCAGTAATATCATCTTGCCAACTCAATCGAATTTCCTCTGCTGTTAAACCTGCTTTCAATTGTATCATTAGCTCTTCGCTTCCTGCCAACTTATTAAAGAAATTATTGGCCAAGAAAAATTTACTTTTATCTTCAAACAAGCTGTACATGTTAATTAAAATATTCAAATTAATTGAACCGTTCCTTACACTATCTAATGGCAAATTTGAATAATCGAATCCATAACATTTCATGTTTTGCAAAAACGGCGTTTTGGCACCGGGACCGCTGCTTGGCGTAAACGTGAATCCTGTTTCCTTGATATAAGGTGTTCCAATAATTTCGAATGGTTTGGAAGTTCCGCGACCAACACTAACATTGGTTCCCTCAAAAAAACAAAGCGTAGGATACAAATAAATAGACTGCATTGATTTCAAATTCGGTGATGGTGCAATAGGCACCGCATACTTTTTAGTATGGTCGTAATTTTTACAATTAATTACTGTCAATTTACATTGCACACCATTTGCTAACCACTTTTCACCATTAATCATTTGTGCATATTCGCCAATAGTCATACCATGAACAACCGGAATAGGATGCATACCTACAAATGAATTGTATGCTTTTTGCAAAACAGGTCCGTCAACATAAAATCCGTTGGGATTCGGACGATCAAGTACTATTAATGGAATATTTAATTCAGCACAAGCCTCCATTACGTAATGTAAAGAACTGATATAAGTGTAAAACCGAGCTCCAACATCTTGAATATCAAAAATTACAACTTCGGCATCAACCAAATCTTGCTGTGTAGGTTTCTTTTTAGCACCATACAACGACAATACAGGCAATCCTGTTTTGTTATCTTTTGCATTAAGAATAGTAGCACCTGCATCCTCTGTTCCTCTAAAACCGTGTTCCGGTGCAAAAATGGTAGCAATTTTTACGCCTGCACTCAGTAGTGAATCAACCAAATGCGTATTGCCAATCATTGATGTTTGATTAACCACACATGCTACATACTTGTCTTTTATTAATGGCAAATACAATTCTGTTTGCGCTGCACCTGTAATAATATCAGTGGCATAAACGATTTCCTGCTGAACCTCAGCAGAACTTGGTACATCAATTGCGGAATCATTATTTTTACAGGCAATTGAAACTGAAAATAAGGTAAAAGCTATTGCTACTATCGACATACGCATGTTTCATTCAAAAGTAAGGCCAAAGTTATAAAGTAAATAGAGATGTGGTTCGAATTTTTTATCACCCGTAAGATTATTCACAATAAACAACGTTCGTTTTCGCGATTAATTATTGCGATTGCCCGCGTTGCCATTACTTTGAGCCTTGCTGTTATGCTAATATCAACTTCGTTAGTTAACGGATTTAGAGCGACCATTTCTGAGAAGGTTTATGGTTTCTGGGGGCATGTTAACGTGGCAAAACAAAGCTTGCGGAATTCATTTGATGATGAACCAATTTACCGGGATGCAGAATTTGTAGACAAAGTTTTAGGCATGGAAGGTGTAAATTCAATACAAGTTTATGCCAGAAAAGCGGCTATCATGAAAACGAAGACCGATATAGAAGGTATTATCATGAAAGGCGTGGGTGCCGATTTCGATTGGAGTCAATTTGATAAATATATTGTTGAAGGTGAAAATATCGATTTAACACAATCAGATGTGAGCAGGTCGACAGTAATATCTAAATCTACTGCCGAACGATTGGATTTTAAAATTGGCGATAGTGTTTTAATTCATATTATCGACCAAAACGAAAACGGTGAATATGAGCAAATGTACAGGCGTTTACGTATTAATGGCATTTACAATACAGGACTAGAAGAATTTGACAAACTATTTATTCTGGTTGACATTCGACACATCCAACGATTAAACAACTGGAGTCCGGATCAAATTGGAGGATACGATATTTTTATTGATAATCCGGATGATATTGCGACGGTAGAAACAAAAATTGATAAAGCTGCCGACCCGTTTTGGGAAGTGCAAACCATTCAGGAAATAATTCCAAGTGTATTCGATTGGTTAAATCTGCAAAAGGTAAATGAGTGGATTATTTTAACGTTAATGGTAATTGTTGCACTTATTAATATGGTTACCTCATTATTAATTCTGATCCTTGAAAGAACTAACATGATAGGCATTTTAAAAGCCCTTGGTGCAACAAATAATTCAATAAGAAAAATATTCTTGCTAAATGCCTCCAATATTATTTTCCGTGGAATCGTTTGGGGGAATGTAATAGGTATTGGATTGTGTTTATTACAACTACAATTCGGGTTCATTAAATTACCTGAAGAGTCCTATTACGTGTCGGTTGCGCCCGTTCAAATTAATTTCTTATGGGTAATAATAATCAATATCGGAACATTCTTAATCTCAATATTATTTCTAATTATTCCTTCCTTGTTTGTATCTAAAATATTACCAATTAAAGCAATTAGATTTAATTGAGCTGCAAAAATTTATTTTCATTCAAAAAGAACCTTTGCGAATTTATTTTGCAGCATCAATCTGTTTGTACGGACAATGCAAGCAACCATTACTGCAACAGTAACCACGTTCGGCTAAATACTTGGCAGTAAAAACGAGCAACCCGTCCTTATTGATATAATAATCAACATTTTCAACTAAAGGTGTTGAAGGCATAATTTTAGGAGATGATAAAATTTTAAAAATAGCGCATGCCCGTATAATTGAACGGAGTTACTGCGCGTAATTGTGCTTTAATTTCTTCTGCAATATCTAATCCCTCAATAAAATTTTGCATAGTTGCTTTAGTAATTGCTTCGCCATTGCGCGTTAAATTTTTCAGTGCCTCATACGGTTGAGGATAATTTTCACGGCGTAAGATTGTTTGAATAGCTTCTGCAATTACAGCCCAGTTATTATCTAAATCGTCGTGAATTTTTTGCTCATTCACTTGCAATTTTTTCAATCCTCTGGCAATTGATTTAAACGCTAAAATCGTATGCGCCATTGGTACTCCAATATTGCGGAGCACTGTTGAGTCAGTTAAATCGCGCTGTAAACGCGATATAGGCAATTTAGCTGAAAGATGCTCAAACATTGCGTTTGCAATGCCCAAATTACCTTCTGCATTTTCAAAATCTATTGGATTCACCTTATGCGGCATGGCTGAAGAGCCAACCTCATCTTTATTGATGCGCTGTTTGAAATAATCCATTGAGATATAAGTCCACATATCGCGACTCATATCAATTAAAATAGTATTGATACGTTTTAAACCATCGAAGGCTGCAGCCATATTGTCGTAATGTTCAATTTGGGTTGTGTATCTACAGCGCTCTAAACCTAAGCGAGATGATACAAACTCATCGGCAAATAAAATCCAATCAATATCAGGGTAAGCAACAAAATGAGCATTAAAGTTTCCTGTTGCGCCACCAAATTTTGCACTGAATGGAATTGTATTAAAAACATTCCGTTGTTTACTTAAACGCTCAATAAATACGCGTATTTCTTTTCCCAACATAGTTGGAGATGCCGGCTGACCATGTGTTCTAGCCAACATCGGAATTTTTGTCCATTGAATAGCTAATTCGCTTAAAGTATTAATTAAATCTTCTAATTGTGGAGCATAAACATCAATTAGAGCATCGCGAAAAGAAATTGGAATTGCAGTATTATTAATATCTTGAGATGTTAAACCGAAATGGATAAATTCTTTCCATTTGCCAAACCCAAGCTCATCAAATTTATCTTTAATGAAATATTCAACAGCTTTTACATCATGATTAATTTTGCTTTCTATAGCTTTTATTTGCAGGCAATCCGCTACATTAAATCTTTTATAAATAAATCTTAATTTCCCGCGATTATCAGAATCGAAGTCTTTTAATTGCTGAATTGGCAATTCGGTAAGTGCAATAAAGTATTCCACTTCCACATAAACCCTGAACTTCATCAGTGCATATTCCGAAAAATACTGCTCTAATTCAGCCACTTTACTATGGTAGCGCCCATCGATAGGCGATATATTCAGCAATTCACGTTCATCCATCGGATTGAAAATTTTAGGGTGCAAAGTTAAGCAATATACACTGATTTGACAGCATTTGCTCAGCGAAGGTTGCAAGAGCCGTCTTAAGCCTCAAATCCACTAAGGTCTAGCTGCTGCATGCATTTGAAATGGCCTTTTGGGCAAGTATCAAAGCCAATTTTGGAGCAGGGTCGACAAATTAGCCCATTAACTTCCAAAACGTGGTTGGTAAGTCGCTGGGCATCAAGGGTTAGTTTAGACCCATAATATGGGTACATACCAAATTCGGGAATGGTATTTCCCCAAACGGAAAAAATTTCCTTTTTTAATGCAGCCGCAATGTGCATCATGCCGGTATCATGCGCCACTACCTTTACTGACTGACGGATGAGTGAAGCGCTTTGGTTGAGATTGAATTTACCGCAGGCGTTGAACAAAACTTTATCAGTCCCTGCTATAATTGCTTCACCGGTTTCATAATCATCCTTCCCTCCTATAAGCACAATTGGCAATTTAATTTTACTGCATAATTCGATGGCTTTGTTAATTGGTAACTTTTTGGTGTTATGCATGGCTCCAATTACAAAAGCAATAAAGCCGGCTTTGAATTGTTCCGGTAAAACTGCAATGTCAACTTCATCTTTTTCAGGAATAAAATAATCTAAACCTGCTTCATCATTTACTACTTCAAAATCCTTTAATGTTGCTAAATATCGGTCAACAATATGTTGTTGAGGCAAACGATTAATTTTAAAGTTAACCATTAACCATTTTTGGAAATTCAGCTTATTAAAAATTCTATTTTCAATTCCGAGATTTGTTCTTATCAGAAACGAACGTAAGTTATTATGCAAATCGATGATAAGGTCAAATTTTTCATCATCCAATCGCTG
>JANMLV010000049.1:0-4841 GCA_031372705.1 Bacteroidota bacterium
CATTATTAGCGGATGGTATAATAACACCACCAATTTCAGTTTCTTCAGCTGTGGAGGGTTTGTCAATTGTACCCGGCTTAGGTCATATTCCAACTGTGCCAATTGTAATTGGAATTTTATCGCTTATATTTTTTATGCAACGCTTTGGCACGCAAAAAGTGGGAACAGCTTATGGTCCTGTAATGGTTATTTGGTTCTCAATGTTATTTGTGGTAGGTATGAGTCAAATTGTACATTATCCCGATGTATTTAAAGCATTGAATCCGAAATATGGTTATGAATTATTAGTGTTATACCCTAAAGGATTTTGGTTGTTGGGTGCGGTTTTTTTAGCAACAACGGGAGCAGAAGCATTGTATTCCGATTTAGGACATTGTGGCAGAAAAAATATCCGAATTACTTGGGGTTTTGTTAAAACCTGTTTAATGGTAAGTTATTTAGGTCAAGCTGCTTGGTTATTACACGAAGGCGGAACGCACCTTGATGGTAGAAATCCGTTTTTTGAAATGATGCCGCATTGGTTCGTTATTCCCGGAATATTAATTGCAACAGCAGCTGCAATTATTGCCTCTCAAGCATTAATCAGCGGAAGTTATACATTGATTAACGAGGCAATGAACTTAAACTTTTGGCCGCGCGTAAAAGTGCGTCAACCCACCGATTTAAAAGGCCAAATTTATATTCCAAGCGTTAATATTATTTTGTGGTTAGGATGCGTTGGAACAGTTTTATATTTCCGCTCTTCGGAACACATGGAAGCAGCTTATGGATTTTTTATTACCATTACTATGCTGATGACAACCGTATTGTTAACCTATTTCATGTTGTATAGACTAAAGTGGAACAAATGGTTGGTTTTTAGTATTGTGGGATTTTTTGCAACAATTGAATTGTCGTTTTTTGTCGCCAATGTGGTTAAAATTAAAGAGAGTTGGAGTTTTCTCTTCTTCGCAATATTCATTTTCTTAACGATGTATATTTGGTATAGGGCACGGAAAATAAATAATCGCTTTATCAAATTTGTCGATATCGGGAAATATACCAATCAATTGATGGAGCTTAGTCACGACGATGAAATACCGAAGTTTTCAACACATTTAATTTATTTAACTAAAGCAGATTACCGACATGAAATTGAGGACAAAGTAATGCGTTCTATCTTTTCAAAAAAGCCAAAACGTGCCGATGTTTATTGGTTTGTGCATATTAACCGAACTGAACATCCCTATACAATGAATTACGATGTTTCTGAATTGGTTGATGACAAGGTTATTAAAATAAATATTCATGTTGGTTTCAGAGTGCAGTTGAGGACAGAATTATATTTCAAAAAAATTGTACAGGAATTGGTTGCCAACAAAGAATTAAATCTACATATCAGACCCGACGGCTCAACCAAATATAATGCAGAACCTGATTTCAAATTTGTGGTAATTGAAAAATTCCTTTCTGTTGAAAATGAATTTTCTCTGAAAGAAGGCATTTTAATGAACACTTACTTTTTCTTAAAGCGAATCAGTCAACGCGATGAACGCGCATTCGGATTAGACAAGAGTGATGTGTTGGTTGAACAAGTGCCTTTAGTTTACGCTCCGGCGCAACCTGTTGAGCTTAATCGATTAAACTAATATTGTTTAAATGCAATTACAAATGAATTGTCATGTGGTTAATTGAAATATTTGAATCGAGTTGCCCTTTAAACTGATAAGCAATGATGATTACTTTATCTTGCGAACCTTAAACTGATTCAGCCCAGGTTTTAAAATCTTGCAAGAAAACTTGTGATTGTTTTTTAAACGCACCGGGCATTAAAAAGCCTATTGTTTTCATCATAAAATTGGTAAACTTAAATTCAGTATCTGTTTTCCAAGTTGTAGTGCCGTTTCCATTGTCGATAAAAGAATTGGAAACGGCATTCCAAACACCGGTAGCTTCATAATATCCTGCAAATACTAAAGGCAAATTTCGTTCGGTTACCGTTTCAATCATTTCAACACGACGTTTGCCCATCTGAAATATTAATTTAGATTTTGCACCCGGTTGTCCTGAAATGCCACTTAAATGTTCAAACGATTGCAATCCTTTTTGCCAATGTTTTAAATTGTCGGGATTGTCAAATAATTCAATAACCTTTTCTACAGGTAAATTAATGATTATGGAATTTTGGTAACGCAAAAGGTTTAAGTTGAATTCAAATTAAAAGTATATAATCATTTTGGTTACTGCATAAACTCAGGTGGTATTTTAACAATGTTTAATCTTTGCTTAGTTGACAAAAGTTAAGTTTTGAGGTGTATATTTTAAAACGCTAAGTTAAATTTCTTACCTACATGGTTACAAAACTTGTAAAAATTGCTAGATTTAACGTTGAATTAACATAAATATCATATTCAGTTATGCAACATACACTCCTCAAAACGATATTGTTGTGCAGTTTGCTTGTTGTAACCTCAATACCTACCTATGCTGAGTTACAATGGGTAGAAAAAGCAAATTTTGGCGGTGAAGCCCGTCACCGAGGCATTGGTTTTTCGGTCGGAAACCGAGGATATATGGGCTTAGGTCACTACAATTCTGTTGTTGACGTACTTTTTGCAGATTTATGGGAATATGACCCGGGAACTAACTCTTGGACACAAAAAGCAGATTATATGGGTGGTGAAATGTTACAATGTGCAGCATTCACCATTGGAAATCTGGCTTATGTAGGAACCGGCAGAGACCCGGGATTTATTGAACACAAAGATTTTTATTCCTATAACCCTGCCACTAATACTTGGACACCAATTGCAAATTTTGGAGGAACTGCGAGACATGGAGCAGCTGCATTTGCAGTTAATGGCAAAGGATATGTTGGCACCGGTAGCGACTTCAGCTATCGCAAAGATTTATGGGAATATGACCCTGCAACGGATACTTGGACACAAAAAACAAATTTCCCGGGAGCAGGCAGGATAGGAGCTGTAGGGTTTTCAATCGGCAGCAAAGGTTACATCGGAACAGGAAACGCATTTAGTGCTACCAACGATTTTTATGAATATGATCCCATAACTAATACTTGGGTTGTTAAAGCAGATGTGCCCGGGCCCGCGCGACAAGAAGCATGCGGTTTTGCCATGAACGGCAAAGGTTATATCGGAACAGGTGATGATTATTCAAGCGGAACAAATTACGATGATTTTTGGCAATATAATCCCATTGCTGATACATGGGATAGCGTTCCCGAATTTCCGGGAATAGGACGGAGATATATGTCGGCATTCACTATTGGCAACCTCGCCTATTGCGGTCTCGGAACCAGTGGAACGAATTATCGCGATTTGTGGGAATTAAAAGAACTTTAATCATATAAGCAATGCATAAAAAATTACAAATATTTCATTTAATCATTTTCTGCATTACCATGAATTTACTTCAAGCACAAAATTCATGGTCTGCAATTGTTGACTTTGGTGGAGGCGAGCGTGAGCGGGCGGTTTCATTTGTAATAGGCGAACGCGCGTATGTTGGTACCGGAATAGATTCTGCCAATGTTTGCAAATCTGATTTATGGGAATACGACCCGGGTTCAAACAGTTGGACCCAAAAAGCTAATGTTCCCGGAACCGGAAGACGCGATGCTATTGCGTTTGCTATTGGTAATCGCGGTTACGTTGGTACAGGTATAAATGGTGTAATTGCCTACTTGGGCACCAAAAAAGACGATTTTTACGAGTACAATCCAATAACCAATACATGGACAACCAAAGATGATTGGGAAGGCAATTTTGGCGGAGGCGTTTATTATGCTTCTGCATTTGCAATGGAGGGGAAAGGATATTTAGTATGCGGAAAATTTGGACCTAGTTATTATTCTAATGAATTGTGGATGTACGACCCGGCTACCGACGATTGGGTGAAAAAGGCTAACGTTCCGGGCGGAACAAGGTATGGTGTTTCGGCATTCGCGATGAATGGCAAAGGTTATGTTGGATGTGGTGCCGATGAAAATTATTTCCGCAACGATTTTTATGAGTATGACCCGGTAGCCAATGCATGGACCGAGAAAGCATCATTTCCCGGCTCTCCAAGATTTAATGCGGTTGGCTTATCTATTTCAGGAAGAGGGTTTATCGGATTAGGAACTGATGGCGGCAATCAGAAAGATTTTTATGAATATGATCCAATTGATGATGAATGGATGCAAAAAGCAGATTTCCCTGTAACCGAACGCAGATGTTGTGTTGCATTTACAATTGGCAATTTTGGATATGTTGGCACAGGAAAAAGTTTATCGGGTTTAAAGCGCAGTATTTATAAATACAAACCGTTTTTCTTCTTTAATGATGAAGAGGAGCAAGTTGAAAAAGTTGCTGCAACTGTGTTTCCAAATCCAATAAAAGATCAAGCCGTAATTCAAGTTAACAATGCAAATAATTCAAATTTGCAATTGACAGTTTTTAATAATGCAGGTGCTATTGTTTGGCAATCGGAAACAACCAAAACCAATACATTTACTTTTAATCGTAATTACTTAAATGCAGGCATTTATTTTTATGAAATTGCTGTAGATAATAATGCTGAAATAACTGCGATATCCGGCAAACTATTTTTAATTTAATTGTATATCTATTACTAATATATTTAGATGAAAAAAATATTACTCCTCACACTTACAATTTTAGTTACCAACCAATTTTTAATTGCACAATCTGCATGGGAACAGCGTGCCGATTTCCCGGGTGATGGCCGCAGCGCTGTTTCCAGTTTTAGCTTTAGCGATTATGGTTATGTTGGCTTAGGTTACGACGGTGAAGATTTTCGCAGAAGTTTTTATGCCTATGATCCTGCTACCGATATAT
>JANMLV010000116.1:0-2580 GCA_031372705.1 Bacteroidota bacterium
GTAGTGATATCATTGCACAGCGTTTTTCATTACAATATTAGTTGCATTTTTATTATATCCCTTTTTTAAGCACTAAAACTTCCGAACGAAAACGTGCGATTACAGAGCAAACGATAAATTATCGGTTATCAAGAATGCTAAATCATTACTGCTTCAACCACTCGCCCGAAAAATACAACGGTAACATATCTCTGCAACTTTCCAGCACATAAATATTTTGCTCGTTTGCATGTAAAATTATACTTATTGGAGCATCTTGTTTTAATTCATATTCGGCCATTACTTGTCGGCACGCGCCACAAGGCGCAATGGGTTGATCCATTGGATAAGATGTTGTAATGGCAACTGCCTTAATAGTTTTGCCGGGGAATTGACTCGCGGCGTTAAAAAATGCAACCCGCTCAGCACACAAACCGGAAGGATATGCGGCGTTTTCTTGATTGCTGCCTGTAACAATGCTGCCATCTTCCATCAGCAAAGCCGCACCCACCTTAAATTTGGAGTAAGGAGCATAGGCCGATTCCAAAGCTCCTGTTGCCGCAGAAATTAATTGTTGCTGCGCATCTGTTAGTGCCGATATATCGTTATAAACGTCTAAAATGCAGCTTATTGCAATTTTTTCCATGATTTTTACCCGAATGTTTATGCCACGAAAATACTAATTTTGCACTGTAATTATGAAAAATATACTAATCCTAGGCGCGGGAAAATCAGCAACCGTTTTAATTGATTATTTATTGGACCTCGCAGATGAGCTCGATTGCACTGTAACGCTCGGCGACCTCAATTTGGAATTAGCAGTTGATAAAATCAATGGCCATCCAATGGGTAAAGCAGTATATTTTAATTCACAAGATGATGTTATTCGTCAGAAATGTATTCAGGATGCTGATATTGTAGTATCATTATTACCCGCATTTTTACATCCTGTAGTTGCCAAAGACTGTATAGCATTTAAAAAGCATTTCGTTTCGGCATCGTATGTTGGTGATGAGATGAAAGCATTAGATGAAGCTGCTCGTGCTGCAGGCGTTATTTTATTAAACGAAATCGGCCTCGACCCGGGCATCGACCACATGAGTGCAATGCGTATGATTGACCATGTAAAAGCGCAAGGCGCATTTATAACTACTTTCGAATCGTATACAGGGGGCTTAATTGCACCTGAGAGCGATAATAATCCATGGAACTATAAATTTACTTGGAACCCACGCAATGTGGTTTTGGCAGGGCAGGGGACCGCTAAATTTTTACAAGGCAATACCTATAAATATATTCCATATCACCAATTATATTCCAGATACGATATTTTAGAAATTCAAGGACAAGGAGAGTTTGAAGGATATCCAAATAGAGATTCTTTAACCTACAGAAATATTTATGGATTGGAAAATGCAACTACCATTGTTCGCGGAACATTGCGCAAACGCGGTTTTTGTGATGCTTGGAATGTTTTTGTGCAATTAGGTATGACTGACGACAGCTATGTAATGGAAAATGCGCAGACATTAACTTGGAAAGCGTTTATACTCTCGTTTATTCCAGGTGCAGGCGAAAATGTGGAAGAGGCATTAGCAGCATATTTAGGCATCAGCAATAACGCTATTATGCAAAAATTGAAATGGTTAGGATTGTTTGATGATGTGCCTGTTTTTGCAACTATAAATCCGGATAAACAATATACACCTGCTCAATTATTGCAAATACTCCTAGAACAAAAATGGAGCTTGACCCCCGGCGATAAAGATATGTGCGTGATGATGCATATCATGGAGTTTTCGCTCAACCATAAAAATTACCGCATGGAATCAAGCATGGTTGCTATTGGAACCGATGAGGTTTATACTGCCATGGCAAAAACGGTTGGACTTCCCGCTGCTATTGCAACAAAAATGATTTTGACCGGTGAAATCACTCAGCGTGGCGTGGTAATTCCGGTTACAAGTGATATCTATTTCCCTATTTTACAAGAATTGGAAGCTGCGCACGGAATAGTATTTAACGAACTAATTGCAACAGTGTAATTACCTGATTACACAATACGTTTTAGCTAATTTATCATGCAAAGCTTGTTTATGTTTGTCGAATGCAACAAACAATACAGATACTATAATTAGTATTAAAGTTACCATTTCAAATCCTGTGCTATTTTCATTTTGAAATGTTCCAACTTCCATAAATTTACTAACCTCGTCGAAGCCGATTGCGTTAAACATAATAACAGAACCAATAATGCCAACTGCTGTATTCAATAAATAAAACGTATTCCTGATTACGGCATGGTTCAAATTGATGAGCTCGTTACGTTCGGTTACAATCTTTATGTTCATTGCTCGCTTACCTAATGTCGCTCCGTATTTTCCTTCCATAAAAATCTTATAGGCGATATAAACAAAGCTAAGTGCTATCGCTAATGGAAGACTTTTAATATTCATTAAATTAATGTAAGAAAGCACCATTACAGGCACCATAACAAAAAAATCAATTATTGCAAATACTCCTAGAACAAAAATGGAGCTTGACCCCCGGCGATAAAGATATGTGCGTGATGATGCATATCATGGAGTTTTCGCTCAACCA
>JANMLV010000135.1:0-15530 GCA_031372705.1 Bacteroidota bacterium
GTCGGAAGGTGGTTGGATGGAGGACTCGTATGTAAGTGATTTTGAAAAAGATTATACGAAATGGTCGGAACAGGAAAAATTTGATGCTTCAGATTTGGATACTTACCCAGATAGAGAAAGTCAACCTTTATATTTAAACCAATTTATTAGTTTAATTTATAGAATCCAACTTGCTAATCCAGGGCATATTGTTGACGTTATCTACTGCGTGAATATTATGTCAGAGCCGGCATCAGTTGTAAAAGAGACCGTGCAGTATCTAAGAGATAATTCGATTCAGGATGTAAATGTTGTTGGTGTAGAATTAGGTAACGAGGTATATTTTGATTTCCACAAAGACATCCTAGGATTTATAGATTTTGAGCATTACTGGGATTACATTCATGGTGAAAATTATGGTGATTTGGACGATATTTTATCTTCAAATATGTATTCAGATCATGATTATATAACCACTTTGAAAGGTAGTCCAAGTTTTGATGTTAAAATTGGATTGCCTGCACGAAACTTAAAAAACTGTGGAGATGAGGGAGACTATCCGCTTGTCATTGACGATACTGAGGAAGTAATAACTGGTTTACCTCTTGAAGGGGCTGGTGATTGCGAGTGTCTTTACCCACAATGGAACTTAGACATGATGTCTTACATGGGAACATTAATTGGTAGTAGGTATCAATTTGATGCTGTAATACTTCATAATTATTACACACCTACAAATAACTCTACCGATTGTCCGGTAAATACTAATTGGCGAGAGATGATGTTAGGGTTACACTCTGATTATCCTGACGCATTAGCTGGACTCGAATTGATTGATGATGGACATTTTGGAACTCCATCATGGAGCTATGCGGGTGCAGGAGACACGAGATTAATACCAGCATTCAATGATATAACTGGAATTCATCATCCTTTGCCAAATTCTCCACTTGAGCCAGGCAATTTTAAAGAATTTGTTCGCGATAGAATAAACAAAGTTTACGAACGGCATGGAGATTATTTGTTATTTTTCAATGGATACACAGGACCTGAGGCGAAAGAAATTTGGGTAACGGAATATAACATTAAAGATGAACCGATAAGTATGCCTGATGATTTAGGCTTTGGTGATGAGAATGATGACATGCTTGAAGACTTTGCCAAGAGCATTGATAATACTTTTAGCCACAGTGTTATGTTGCAGCATTGGTTTTTATGGCATTTAAAAGCATCTTATGATCCTGAATTTCGTCCTAATTTTTTAACTAGAACAACGCTTCAAAATTTTTGTGCTCCGACTGAGATATCTTTAATGAGAAATTCAAACAAAGCGGATAGGTTTTTATTAGGGATATCAAATTGCAATGATTTTCCAGGTGATCCTGAGGGCTATAATGAGCAGTTTCGTCATTTTGTCCGAAAGCCTACATATTATGCATATTCGTTATTTAAGCCTATCTCGGAAAATCATCTTTCATATCTTGAGTCAGATTATGCTATTTACATGTATAATGACAATATTCCCCCCACTGTTTTTATAGATATACCAAACCACAAACTCTATGTGTATTATTCAAACGTGAAACAGACGACCCAACTTTTCGCCATCGATCCTAACACGTTGAAGCATATTTATGGACCGGGAGTCAATGTTGATTTAGGCAGTGGTACTATTACTGGACATATTATGGACGCAGAGCAAACGTATTCAACAATGTTTAATAGTGATTTGTTTGGTATTAATGATGCATATAACTGTTCAAATGCATTAACTACCTATGGGAGACAGTCAACAATTGTAAACCTTGAATTACCTGTTAATGCAACATGTCCCGGCGCTTTTTCGGGAATAGTTGGAGGTGCTTGTATATCAGTTCCACCAATGTCCTTAGGTTATTTTGAGATACCATTTACATTATTCCGTGTGGGTAATATAAATAATAACTTTAACATATATCCCAATCCGACTTCATCATCATTTGTAATTCTAAAATCGGTAGAAAATTTGAGTGAGATTAACAAGATGGAAATTGAAATTTATAATATGGTAGGCAGTTTAATTCAAAAAATGGATATTACATTGAATCAGAATGTCGATGTATCAAATTTACCTGTTGGGCTTTATAATGTTATTATTAAATCGGATGGTTTAACAACAGAATCAGAAAAGTTGGTTAAGATGAAATAGACTTAATTAATTATGCTCTCATAAAAAATAACTTGCTCGGTGAGTAGGTTATTTTTACCAAAACAATAAATAAATCTGAATTGGATATTCCAATTTAAGTAACAACCTCGATTTATACATTAATTTAATTCGCGAATTCGGGCAAGTGATTGCAGCGGAAAACCCGCAGGACTGAGGAACGAAGGACGAGGATTTGCAGCGTAAAGCACGGAGCCGCAGTAGGATTTTAATTGAGTGGAATATTGCCCATGCGGCATGCCCCCAACATTTGCTTTTTATTTTTTAAAAAAACATTATCCTAAATACAATTTGAGCATATCGCTTGTTGTTGATTTGCGCAATCGGCGAATGGCGCGTTCTTTAATTTGTCGCACGCGCTCGCGAGATAAATTAAATTTTTGTGCAATTTCGTCTACACTCATAATTGGGAATCCGTTAATGCCATAATAGGCTGCAACTACTTCTGCTTCACGTTCTGTGAGTATTTGCAATGCAGTGGCAATTTCACTTTTGAGCGATTCACTTAACAAGAGTTGGTCGGGCGTTGCCTCATTTTTGTCTTGCAATAAATCGGCCATACTTCCATCATCACCATCGCTGCTTAATGGTGCATCCATAGAAACGGGTTTTATATTACTGCGAATAATATCTTTAACATCGGCATCTTTTAAATGTAACACATCGGCAATTTCTTGCGATGTTGGTTCGCGTTCAAATTCTTGTTCAAATTTGCTGGACATTCTATTTACTTTCGACACATTTCCGGCTTTGTTTAAAGGCAAACGAATTAATCGTGAATGCTCAACAATTGCCAACATAATTGATTGCCTGATCCACCAAACGGCATAGGAAATAAATTTAAATCCTTTTGTTTCGTCGAACTTTTTTGCTGCCTTTATTAAACCAACATTGCCTTCATTTATTAAATCGCTCAACGTTAAACCGTGGCCTTGGTATTGTTTGGCAACTGAAACTACGAACCGCAAATTAGCTTTGGTTAATTTATCTAAAGCAAGCTCATCGCCGGCACGTATTTTTAGTGCGAGAATGGCTTCTTCTTCAGGAGAAATCATATCGATTTTAGCAATTTCAGAAAGGTACTTTTCCAGTGAATCGTTTTCCCTGCTGGTGATGCTTGCGGTAATCTTGAGTTGGCGCATATAGGTGGTTTAAAGATTTATACGATTCTAAATTACAAAAGTTATAGTTATTGATTAAACTTTTTAATATGTGACTGAAAAATGATGAACGACACAATACTAAATTAAGCTATACAAAAACGTAAAGATTGCCCGAATTAGTTTCACTTAACAAGGTAATTTGTATGGTTTTGGGTTGCTATTAAGCGTATAACAAAAATTTACACCGAAAAATTCCCGTTTATGCGGCAAACGAAAATGCGGCAAAAAAAGGTGTAACAATATTAGATATTGCTATTTAAAATCCGGACACACCGGTATCAAACCGTTGATTCAATTTTTTACCTATTTTTATCAAAAAATAACAGTATGCATAATCAGTCGATGTTAAAAGATGGCAGTTTGTCGGGCAAAACCATTGTGGTTACCGGCGGCGGAACGGGATTAGGGCGCAGCATGAGCAAATATTTCCTTGAATTGGGGGCTAATGTGGTAATTACTTCGCGTAAGCAAGATGTAATTGAAAAAACGGCTGCTGAACTTTCTGCCGAAACCAAAGGCAATTGCCACGCTGTTGTTTGTGATGTGCGCGTTTACGAGCAGGTAGAAAACGTTTTGGCAAAAACGATAGAGCAATTCGGCAAGGTTGATATTTTGTTAAATAATGCTGCGGGAAACTTCATCTCTCCTACCGAAAGGTTAAGTAACCGTGCCTTCGACACCGTTGTAGATATTGTTTTAAAAGGCACATACAATTGCACCTTGGCATTCGGTAAATATTGGATTGAAAATAAAATGACTGCCAATGTTTTAAATATTGTTACTACTTATGCTTGGACGGGCAGCGGTTATGTGGTGCCAAGTGCATGCGGAAAAGCAGGCGTATTGGCACTTACACGCAGTTTAGCCGTTGAATGGGGAAAATACGGAATTCGGTTAAATGCCATTGCTCCCGGACCATTTCCAACCGAAGGCGCATGGAGCAGATTAATGCCACCCGATATGAAAGACGATTTTGATATTGCCAAACGCAACGCCGTTGGTCGCGTAGGTGAACATCAAGAATTGGCGAATTTAGCTGCCTATTTAATTTCCGATTACGCATCTTACATTACCGGTGAGGTAGTAGTTATTGATGGTGGCGAATGGATAAAAGGCGCCGGCGAATTTAATATGCTCGATAAAATTCCAACGCAAATGTGGGATATGATGGAGATGATGCGCAAGAAATAAGTTTCCGCGGTGTTAATCAATCAGATTCACTTGGCTTGTGCGTTGGGACACCCGAGTCTATTCATTCAATTCAAAAATTTCTTCTGTGCCAATTTACTCGGTGTTTTATGTATAACCAAACGAAAGTGTCGTTGGCACAATATATCGGTAACATCGAAATCAAAAGAGGGCTTAGTGCTGTAGGCACGGTATATCGGTAACATCGAAAACAAAAGTGAGCCCTAGTGCTGTAGGCACGACATATAAAAAGGCATCATGGCATAGATAATTTATAAACCTATCCTAAAATTTCTTATGGACTAAATCAATTCTTTAAAAAGATATTCCTCCTTATATTCAATTTCAAATTCAGTTAATAAATTTCTATACTCAGTTAAAAATGACTCCTTTTGATGATGTTGTTTTTGATTCTGAATATACTTGATGAGGTTTGGCACCTGAGATTTTGAATAGGAAAATCCCCCATAACCTCCTTGCCATTCAAATCGTGATTTTGTTAATTTTTTGTCATTTATCCATTTCGAACTTCCGGATTTCACATCTTGCATGAAATCAGCGCTTGATTGTGTAGTATGGAATCCAATAAGTAAATGTAAATGATCAGGCATACCATTTATACATAACATTTTATGTTTATTGTTTTGTACGATACCGGTTATGTATTTGTACAATTCCACTTCCCATTCAGGTTGGATTACGGCTGCCCGATATTTCGGCGCAAAAACATATTGATGATGAAATTGGGTGAAGGTGTTTGACATTGTTTTTAAGGTTTAAAAGTTAAATAAAGGATAATTGTCGACCAAGGTAAGATTTTTTTAATTATTTTTTTGTCAGAAGCTTAGAGCGTAAATCTACGTTAGCCTTGAAATTTTCTTACGCCATTGAGCTTCTTTATATTTCATCCCTACGGGATTTGGGTTTCTACCTATTCATAATGTTACCGATATTTCATCCCTAACGGGATTGGGTTTTCTAGCTATGAGTAATAACAGTTCCACTCCATCAGTACATAATTTGTGTTATAGGTTTACCCGCTAAAACCCAATAGCGACACCACCATAAAATTTAGAGATATAACATTGATAATGCGCCTAGCGATTTTTTCAGAAAATTAAAGAGTAACCGCACAAGATAGGAAAGGTGCCGGCGAATTTAACATGCTCGATAAAATTCCGACGCAAATGTGGGATATGATGGAGATGATGCGCAAGAAATAAGTTTCCGTGTTGGTTAATCAATCAGATTCACTTCAGGCGAAATGGTGATTCCGAATTTTTCGATGAGGAAATGATATAATCAGGTAATTGATTTCATTTTAGTTAATAATTAAAGGGCTGGAAACTGATTGATTTTCTTCGCCCAAAAACTGTATTATATATAAACCACGTTGCATGCCCTCCGGGAAATAGATAAGTTCATTGTTTTGATACCAGGCACTATAAATTAAACTTCCATTATAACTATAAATCAACCACTTTCCTGAAAAACCAACAACCGGCATTATTTGATTTATAGCAGGGTTAGGTAAAAAAAATATCCCATTATCTTTTTCAAAAGACCATGGAATAATATTAAAATCATTTATATCTAATACACTTGCAGAAACTATAGATAAATCGTTATGCACAATATCAGAGTTTAATTTGAACCACCCATAAGTTGTATCACATATTCCGATGTATCTAAAACCTAGATACAATAATGAATCATAAGCCCAAGCGCCGCCACCACCAACACCGCCACTACCGTTGTAAATATTAACCAACTCTCCGTTTGTATCCTGTTCCCATGAAAAATTTTCTGAATCATAATTAACTGTATCACCCTCAGCAAAACCATGCACATAATAAGGATTAATATCCGGATTCGCCGCCTCATCCATCATCATTTCAAAATTTGGGTTTGAAACAAAAACCTGAAATATAACAGTAATAGTACTCGAGTATCCTCCCGGTGAATTTACATCTACATCAAAATATAAATCAGGCTCAAAATCACCCGTTAAATCAAATTTAACATCGTAGGTAGTTCCGGAAACTATTATTGTATCTTCAAATGATATATAATTAGGATTAGTATTATCCCCGCAAATAACAACCTGAGCATTTGTAGGCAATACAAATAAAATCAATAAACATAATAAAGTTAATTGATAGGGATTTTGCACTTTCATCAAAGTTAAAATTAACAAATAAAAATTTATTTTTGTCAGAAGCTTAGAGCGTAAATCTACGTTAGCCTTGAAATTTTCTTACGCCATTGAGCTTCTTTATATTTCATCCCTAACGGGATTTGGGTTTCTACCTATTTATAATGTTACCGATATTTCATCCCTAACGGGATTGGGAACGTTGAATATGATGGAGATGATGCGCAAGAAGTAAATTGCATTTTTAGCTAATCAAATTCACCTCAGGCGAAATAGTGATGCCGAATTTATCGCTCACACTCTTTTGAATTGCGGCTGCTAAGTCCATAATTTCTTGTCCGGTTGCACCGCCATAGTTCACCAAAACGAGGGCTTGGTCTTTATGCGCACCGGTGTTTCCAACGCGTTTACCTTTCCAGCCACATTGCTCAATGAGCCAGCCTGCAGGTACTTTTACCAAATTATCATGAGTAGGATAACCCGGAATATTATGGAATTCAGCTTTTAATTGTTCATATTGAGATGCCGGAATTTCAGGATTTTTGAAGAAACTTCCTGCGTTGCCTAACACTTTTGGGTCGGGCAGTTTGCTGCTTCGAATAGCAATTACGGCAGTGCTTACATCTTTAATGGAAGGCTGGGTAATTCCGTCCTTAGCAAGCACATCTTGAATAGCACCATAACTAATTTTGGTGGTTGGATGTTTACTCAGTTTAAATGTGACATCAGTTATAAAATATTGCCCTTTATAGATGCTTTTAAACACAGATGTTCGATAGCCAAATGCACATTCTGCTTTTGTAAATATTCTTTCTTCGCCTGTAAGCACATCAATAGCAGTGAGCGAGTGGAATGTATCGATTAATTCGACGCCATAAGCGCCAATGTTTTGAATGGGCGCCGCGCCAACGGTTCCGGGTATGAGGGAGAGATTTTCGAGTCCGCCGTAGTTGTGGTTTACGCAAAACATGACAAGCTCATGCCAAATTTCGCCGGAGGCTGATTTGATGAGGATGGAGTCGGGCGATTCGGCTATGATTGAGATGCCTTTTAAATTATTTTTAATGACTGTTCCGTCATAATTGCCGGATAGTAGGATGTTGCTGCCGCCACCTAAAATGAGGTGAGTTTGCTTGAATTTGCCATGACTAATAGCTTCGTGTAAATCAACAATATCAAACAATTCAACTAATTCGGCCGCGTTTGCATCGATTCCGAAGGTATTAAAAGCTTTAAGTGAAATATGGTTACTCAGGTTCAATATTGACTCAATTTTTACGTGTAAATGGCAAGAAACAAGACCTACATGTTAAACTTTGCCTATTTTTACAGTAAATGTAAGGCAAATGATAGGTTGCCGGAAATAAACTTTTTAACATGAGCAAAATGCAATATCGAATTATACTTTCTTTAACATTATTTATTGGCTTAAGCATGTCTAATTCATTATCAGCACAAAATTATATGCTGATAAATAAAGATCGTAAAATGTCATTTGCCAGATTAAGTGAAACAGGTGTTGATAGTGTTTTTTATTTTATGGGTGTAAGCAATACTGAGATTGTTGGCGCTGATACCATACATTACTTTAGCAGTCAATTACAACCTAGCGGTATACCTGATTGTGATTTCATTTATAACGATACTGTTATTTTAGGCCCAAAGGTTTTAGTGCAGTCTGATACAGATATAACACATGTATTTTTTAATCAGTTTAACGATAGTATATTTATTAAATCACAAATTACAGATGGTGACACATGGACAGTTTATAGATGGTCAAACGGCTCCTATGTAAAAGCAACCGTGGTAAATCATTTACTAAGAACAATTATACCCGGTATTGATGATTCGTTGTATCGTATTCAATTAAACGTTTTTACATCAGCCGGCACAATGTTAACTGATACTTTTCCAAATGCAACTAAAATTGATATTACAGAAAACTACGGAGTCAGTGAAATTTTTGATTTCAATATATTTCCAATGCCGGGCGATTCCATTGGAAGAGTTTTACGTGGATTAGAAAATCCTGATATTGGAATCGTTAATCTTGATGCAGAGAATGCATTTGACTTTGGAACCGGATATGAATTCCATTATAAAGAAGAATCAGTTCCGGACAATAATTCGACAGCAGATAAGCGTATCAGTGCATGGAAATATTTTGTCCTTGCAAAATCAGCAGCGCCCTCAAGTGTAACTTATACAATGGAACGCATTCAGTTCGACACCTTATATTTTGATGGAATGCCAACCTCTACATTTGTTTGGGATACGATTGAAATAACCTATAATTATGCTGACTTTGCTTATTTAGATTCACTTGAATTTCAGGTTCAACAACAAAATAATTTCGGTTATGCTGATTGGGTAAAAATAGATACCATATATTCCGGAATTGCACATAAGTATATTTACGATTGGTACAATTATAACGACATTGATAAATGTCTAAGTAATCCGGATGAAGTTAATATGCCTGAACAACTTTTTGGAGATGGCTTAGGGCTTATGCATTATTTGGATTCAACTGATGTAGAAACATATTATGCATTTAATATGACTTACTTTAAAGTTGGCTTAAATGAATGGGGCACACCTTACGACTTCAGTGCATTAGACAACACTGCAATTGCAATTAATAAACCAAATGCGTTTCAAGTTTTTCCGAATCCTTGTAGCGAGGTATTATTTGTGAATCTTCAAGAAGTAAATCAAGTAGCAAGTATATTTAATACAACCGGGAAAATGGTGATGCAAACAGTATGCAATGCCGGTCAGGTGAATGTTGCTGATTTGGAACCGGGAATATATTTTATTAAAATTAGCGGATCAGACAATATAAGGGTATCACAGTTTGTAAAATTGTAATGCCTAGCTTTAATAATTTACACGATAAACAGCCCATTCCGTATTCTTGAATAAACAAGGGTAATAAAAAGTATCTGCTTTTACAATTTGTTGAGCATAATTTGGATATGCCGTAAAAGTATTGAGCACGAGATAATCAACACTGTTTGCTTGAATGCAATATTCAAGCTTATCACTAAAATCAGGATCCGGAAACACGATACCACTTCTATTTGCTATTAAGCTGATTGCACGCGGTTTTGCAGACATAATTATTGAAGTATCTGAAATATTATTTTCGATATAATTAAACAATGCAGCGCTCTCCTTGCCTGTAACACCTGATGTTAATGGTTTGTAGCTGATGTTGGTGTAGTAAGACACTAATGTGGCCAGAGTAAAAACTGCAAAAACAGTTTGCAAAAATACTCGAACTGCAGGTTTTTTAATTTGTTCTAATCCGTAAGCCATATAATAAAAATAAAATGGCAGTATTGGTAAAAAGTAACGCATTCCTTGATATCCCGGCCATATTAAAATCAATGCAGTATAAAAAATTATCAGCATTTCGTTGTAGGCATGCTTTTTCCATAATGCTATTAATAATCCAATTATAAAAAGTGCTTGTCCTAATTTGACTACCACATCGTTCACAAACAAATTATGGTAATTATAAATGAACAGTTGCTTTAATTCATTATAGTACATCCCAATAAAGTAGTTCCATCTCCACAAAATATCCTTTGTGCTAACCCCGACATATGAAGCTGAAAACATGGTTAAATAATTTGAATCTTGCTTAAAAATCCAGCCGGTAACAAAATGAAGTAAAACAAAAACTAATAATGAATAACCGTATCGCAACCAACCTTCGGGTCGCTTAATGAGTAAATGAGCCCCTGCCATTGGAATTAGAACAATGGCGGTAGATCTTATTGAAAAGGATAAATAAAATAGACAACCTGTTATTAGCCACGATGCTATTTCATTTTTAGCAATTGCACGTTCAAAAACAATTAAAGATGCAAACAGCACCACTGCACCCGGAATATCGGCAAGTATATTGTCGCGAAACTGAAATATAAATGGGCAAAATGCAATTATGGCAACAATGGCAATAACGGAGACTTTTGAAACTTTATCTTTAAAGTAATAATAAATCAACCAAAGAAATAATAAAAAGTAAAATAATATATATGCTTTATAGGCAAAATAACTATCCTTAAATAATGTTTCAAACGGCGCTAATAACAAAGGGAAACCGGGAGGATAGCTTTGTGGAGCATAGGTTGGAGCAAGATAGTTATAAATAAATCCGGTTTCGTTATACGTTTCACCATTGGCAATATTGTCGGCATGCATTAAATACATTGCAAAATCGTCGCCCCACGGATGTGTGCCATTCATAGTAAGCACTGAGAATAATCCCGTACAAAAAATGATGATGAGTATGATTTGGTTTACCTTCATTAATTGGAAGCAATAATTACTAAGTCTTCAAAATTACTAAACATGCCTGAAATGATGCTATAGTATTTGCCAACAAACCACATAAAACAAAAAAAGGCTGTCTTTTGAACAGCCTTTGCATCATCGCAACATGTTTATTTAGTGTTGAATTAGTTGTATAAAAACAGTTTTAATTACTCCAAAACTATTTCTAGTTTACATCAAATACATCAGTTTAAGTCAATAATAATGGCGAGATAAGTCAAGTTACAAAAACGATTAATGCGCATCAATTAAAAACAATTTGGTAGCATAATTACTTACCTTCCACTCGGTTTAAACCGGCTTTAGCGAGACCGTCGAGACTGGTTTGGTATTCTTTATTATCTGAATCGAGACAAACTTTGTAGTATTTTCTTGCGTTTTTGTAGTCCTTTGCTGTTTCGTAAATATTGCCTAAATAAAATGCAGAACCGGCTGAATAATAGAAGGGTAAGTCGGCACCGTAGGCTATGGTGGCTAAATAAAACCCTTTTGCTTTGTCGGGAAACCCTGCCATATCGTAAATTCGTCCTGCACGATAAGTGAATTCTGTTTTGTCTTTTGGTTCGGTAAAGCTTTCAGCACTTTTTCCTTCTAATTGTTTGAGTGCATCTTTATAATAACCGCCATCAAATAACAATCTTGCTTTCAACAACGTAGCATTAGGCATTCGTTTTGATTCTGCTTCATACAATGCTTGTTTATCGTCATCAATTACATCATCGCCGCGCGATTTTACGTAATACATGTATTCCCAATACTTATCCTTATTGCCTTGCACTAAAGCCATCCATGCCATTTTTTGATAGGCTTCCTTGATGTAGTTTTTTCCTTTATAATTATTAATAAATTTCTCGAACGATTGCGTTGCCGATGCATCTAACTTGCGTGCCTTTGCCAAGCCGTTCATAAAATCGAGATACTGATAATTAAAATACTCTGATCCGGTAGGTTTGCCGGCTAGCACTTCTATGGCTAAATCATTTCTGCCTGTGCGCATAGCCACACTTGCTTTGCAAAACACATTTAACAAGTTGGTTTTGGTATCAATATCCTTAACAATATTCCATGCTGTTGTTGCGTCTCTTCCGAGATATAATGCGATAAATGCATAATACAAATACACTTCTTGTTTAAATATAAATGTATTGGTTTTCGAGTAATCGATAATAGATTTCAGCTCTTTCAATCCTTGATCAATTGATCCGTCCATTCCGAGCATATTTATGCCCCATTTATATTGGTCGGGAATTGCACCAACAATGGCATGCAGCATGCCCAAACTTTTTTTATTGGCAATAAAATCAGGAAACTTTTTGCTGTTTTCTTCCAACAACAAATAAGCTTTTCGCACATCGGTAAAAGCAGATAAATATTCTTCAAACTTCAACTTGGAAAACGACCATTGAATTAATACTTCAGCTTGGGTATATAAATAGTAAGGCGAATTTTGATCACCACTTTTTAATTTATCTAAGCGAAGAGATTTGTTTGGTTCAAGCTTGTCAATTTCAACTTCATTTTCATTGATATAGGTAGTTAAAAAATCGATGTAATTTTCTACGTAGTATGGAATGAGATTGGTTGGATTTTCCTTTTTTTCCAGCTCCAGTAATTGCTTCCCTTTTGCAAAACGCAGTTCCTGGATATGCGTATAAGCATCGATGCAGCGTTGATTGAATTCAAATTTTTGTGCCTGTGTTTGCACAGAAAAGAAAAATGCCATGAAGAATATCAATACATATTGCTTCATGGCACTTGAGTTAAATTTTATAAAATTAAATATTATGCATCCATTGCAGTTTCATCAACTAAGATTCTACCGCAGTGTTCGCAAATAATGATTTTTTTAGCTTGTTTAATTTCTGCCTGACGTTGAGGAGGCACAACAGCATAACATCCGCCGCAAGAGTTACGAGATACCGCAACAACAGCTAAACCATTTCTGTATGATTCTCTAATGCGATTGTATGCTCCCATTAAGCGAGATTCAATTTCTTTTTCCGCCTTTTCCGCTTTTTTGGCAAATTCAGTCTCTTCCTTTTCCGTTTCTTCAATAATGCGCTCTAATTCTTCCTTCTTTTTGGTAAGGTCCTTCTTTTTGCTTTCGAAGATTTCTCTTGCATCTTCAATTGCCTTTGCTTTAGCATCTTTTAAGTAACCGGCTTCTCTGATTTTCTTCTCACCTAATTCCATATCAAGTTTGTTTAACTCGATTTCCTTGGCAAGCGCATCAAATTCACGACTGTTTTTTACTGCATTTTGCTGTGTTTCATACTTTTTAATCTGCGTTTTTGCTGCAGTAATTGTGTTTTTACGTCCGGAAATATCTGTTTCAATTTCTTTCAACTCCGCTTCCAGCTTGTGCGTGCGGGTTTCAAGACCCACAATTTCATCTTCTAAATCGCTTACCTCCATTGGAAGTTCGCCCTTTAAAATGGTGATATCATCAATTTTGGAATGTATCTTTTGAAGTTTCCAAAGTGACTGTAAACTATCTTTAATAGTCGTTTCCTTCGCTGCTGCCATAATTTATAGGTAGTTTATAGGATTAGTATTTATTTTTGACAAATGAACCGCAAAGGTAGCAAATTTTTTCATCAATAAGTCCGAAATCAAATCAATTGTGTATTGTTCGCTTTCATAATGACCGATGTCGGCGATTACAATCCTTTTTTCAGCATCAAAAAACTGGTGATACTTAAAATCTGCCGTAACCAACATATCTGCCCCGGCTGCAATAGCATCTTTCAGCAAAAAGCTGCCGGAACCGCCGCATACAGCTACTTTACGGACATCTACACCTCTTAATTCCGTGTATCTGATTCCCCCGCATTGCATCGTTTCCTTTACTTTTTGCAAGAAATAGATTTCCTTTTGAGGTGTTTCCAAGCTGCCTATTAACCCTGCTCCCACCGATTGAAATTTATTATCTAAAGTGTATAAATCGTAGGCAACTTCCTCATAAGGATGGGTAGATATGAGTGCTGAAAGGATTTTCGCCTGCAAAAACGCCGGAAAAATGACCTCAATCCGCACTTCATTTTCATAATGGTCTTCTCCCCTCGTTCCAACATAAGGATTGGCATGCTCATTACCTCTAAACGAGCCGGTTCCTTCTATACTAAAGCTGCAATGGTCATAATTGCCAATATGGCCTGCTCCTGCGTTAAAAAGGGCAAAACGGACATCGCCGGCATTTGCTTCGGGTGCAAAAGTGACTAATTTCTTGAGCAAGCCCGACTTGGGTGCGAGCACGCGGGTATTTATTAATCCAAGACGTTCTGCAATCTTGGCATTTACGCCATCTTTTACATTATCTAAGTTGGTATGGATGGCATAAATTGCAATATCGTGTTTGATTGCCTTTATAATGGTGCGTTCGATATAATTGCTACCCGTAATTTTCTTTAATCCGCTAAATACTATCGGATGATGTGCAATAATTAAGTTACAACCTAATGCAATGGCCTCTTCTACAATTGCTTCTGTTGAGTCGAGGCAAACTAATACACCTGATACAGTTTCCCTTCGGTTACCGGTAATTAGCCCTGAATTATCGTAGCTTTCCTGTAATGATAATGGCGCAATTTGCTCCAAGTATTGAATAACATCGCTAATATTCATAATTGCGAAGATAATAAAACCTCGGATGTATTATTTATGACAATTAATATCAGCGGCAGTGGCTGCTACTTCGGCGGTGTGATTGAATTCGGGACTAATATATGGTATTCCCAAATTTAAGCCTCTCAGGATGAGTAAAACGGCAATCATAACACTAAAAACGGGTAAGTACTTTCTAATTAATAATTTCTTTTGGAAGCCTAAATAATTGCCAAATGCCGAAAAAACGAACATCATAGGCAATGTGCCGAGTCCAAACAAAATCATGTAAAACCCACCTGATAATATATTACCACTCACCAGTGCACCGGCAAGTGCCAAATAAACTAATCCGCATGGCAACAATCCATTAAAAAAACCTAATGCAACAACACCTTTAAATCCTTTAGCGGTGAGTGCATGTCCAATTTTATTTTTAATAAAATTATTATATCGCACAATCCATTTCAATTTTGGTTGTGCACTTCTTAATTGCTGAAAAAAAACGATTGATAAAATTAAAAATCCTGAAACAATGGAAGCTGTTTGTTGCCAACCTGCAAATTGAAAACTCAATCCAATAGCTCCGAAAATAAGTCCCAATAGCAAATAAGCCGTAATGCGCGAAAGATTATAAATTAATCCATTCACAAGAGGGTTTCCTTTACTATTTAAATTAAACGATAACGCCAGTGGACCGCACATACCTGCGCAGTGCAAACTACCAAACAATCCGGTAACAAAAGCCGTTATCAGTAATGCGTTCACAAACGAATATTTTTTTCGGTGTAATAATTAATATTGTCTTTTTCCCACTTAATCTTTACCGTATAAAATCCGGATTTAAAATCAGTTCTGTTAAACGATTGCATACCATTTTCATCAAGCT
>JANMLV010000157.1:0-11000 GCA_031372705.1 Bacteroidota bacterium
ACCGAATCCGCGTGTAGGCGCTTTGCTTGTTGCCGATAACCGGATAATAGGCGAGGGGAATCATGCTCAATTTGGTGGTGCACCTGCCGAAATAAATGCTTTAGCAGCTGTGCAACCTGAACATCAACATCTTATAAAAGGCGCAACCATGTATGTTACACTCGAACCATGCAGTCATTTCGGGAAAACGCCTCCTTGTGCAGATAAACTTATTGAAGCAGGGATAAAAAAAGTAGTTATCGGAACAGCAGATCCTAATCCGCTTGTTAATGGTTCAGGTATTAAAAAATTGAGTGATGCAGGCATTGAAGTTGTAGTTGGTATATTGGAATCGGAGTGTCGTAATTTGAATAAATATTTTTTCTGCTTTCACGAAAAGCAACGTCCTTATATCACATTAAAATGGGCACAAAGTATTACGGGATTTATTGCAACGCATGAACATCAACCTATTCACTTTACGAATACCTACAGCGATTTATTAGTGCACAAATGGCGAGCAGAACATAGTGCTATTTTAGCAGGAGGGAAGACAATTATTACCGATAACCCACATCTCACCACCAGACTTTGGGAAGGGAAGAATCCTAAACGCATTGTTATTGATACACAAGGTAATTTGCCTGCGAACGCGAATATATTTAATAACGAAGCTGAGACAATTATTTTTAATTTTTTAATTGATGCTTCCAATAACAATATCACTTTTATTAAAATAGATAATAATAATGATATCCTACCACAAATACTTACCCATTTGTTTAAGTTAAAAATAAACAGTATTTTAGTTGAAGGCGGCGCAATTACTTTGCAACAATTTATTGATGCCGGTTTATGGGATGAAATAAATTATTTTGAAACCGATATACACTTGCAACATGGCCTGCAGGCGCCGATTTTACCGGATGGCGTTTGGCAGCAGCAATCTGTTTTAGGCGATAAGCTTTACACTTTAAAAAAATGATAATACTGTCCCGCAATCTTAATTAACAGGGATTTCATCTTGCAATAGCGCACAAATTACTATCTTGCCGCATTAAACAACCAACCTAATATGTTTTACCTGATAATGAGCGTTTTAACTTCCACATTAATTTTTGTGGCATTTAAACTCATTGTAAAAAATCATGTAAATATTTTACAAGCAATTGTTATTAATTACACGGTGTGCGTAATTGAAGGTGCATTGGTACAAAAACAATTTCCGTCGTTACAAGAAATGGCAGATAAGCCATGGTTAATGAACACTTTTTTATTGGGTGCAATGTTTATTACCGTTTTTTACCTGACTGCGCTAACAGTAAAATATAGTGGTGTAGCAGTTGCATCCATTGCGAGTAAGTTATCGCTAATTATTCCTGTAATTGCAGCTTATTTTTTATACCAAGATTTATTTTCACCGCTAAAAATAATTGGCATTTTGGTGGCTATGATTGCTGTTGTTTTAGCAGCGTACAAACCGGATACGGAACATCATAAACACAATTTTAATTTTTATTTTTTTCCTGTATTGGTTGTTATTGGCAGCGGTTTAATTGATACGTTTACAAAATGGAACCAGGCAAAACATTTAACGGAAGCTGATTTTAATTTATTTTTAATTTGTGTATTTGGAACAGCTGCTGTAATCGGGTGGGTTATATTATTTGGAAAATACCTTTCTAAACGAGAAACCTTTACCACTAAAAGTGTAGGACATGGCTTATTGTTAGGAATACCTAACTATGGAACCATGTATTTCTTGATTGCCGCTTTAAATGTGCCGGGTTGGAACAGTTCTACCGTTTTTCCCGTAAATAATATCGCAATTGTTGTAGCTTCGTGTTTGGTTGCCATGCTGGTATTTAAGGAACATCTGAGTAAAATTAACTTATTGGGTATCCTCTTATCGATTGCGGCATTTTTAATGATAATGTTAAGCTGATATATGCTGAAAACAATAGATGTTAAACGATGGGCTCAACAAAAAACATATCCAATTTATTTGGGTGCCATTTTGTGTTGCACGGCAATTGTTTTTATGCTGTTTGTGCACCTAACGGTTAAGGATCCTAAATTTGTTTGGACAGTTGTAGGCATTGAAATGTTGTTATACATGTTGCTGAATGCATTTAGTTGCCTATTGGTGCCTGATTTATGGACATACATAAAACGAACAATGGGAGTATACCTATTAAATTTGGCAATGCTCGGGTTAGTGTTGTATATGTTGTTGGGCCCTAATTTCATGGATTTCAGTGGTAATTTTGCCGCATTTGGTGCATTAATTTTTTGTTTCTTTGCATCGTTAATACTTATCAGCTTTATACGTGGTGTGGCTGATTTCTTTAAAAACGAATAACACTTATGTCGATTAAAATATTTGTAACCGGCGGAACATTTGATAAAGAGTACGATGAAATTCGTGGTCAATTGTATTTTAATGAAACGCATTTGCCTGAAATTTTGCGATTGGGGAGGTGCACATTAGATGTTCATTTGGAAACGCTCATGATGATTGACAGCTTGCACATGACCGAAGCAGACCGCAACCGAATTGTTGAAAGTTGCAGTGCTTGCGATAACCCTCGAATTATTATAACACATGGAACAGATACCATGGTTGAAACTGCAAAGAGCTTGGCAGATGCAGGTATAGAAAAAACGATAATTCTCACCGGCGCCATGATTCCATATAAATTTGGCAGTTCGGATGGGTTATTTAATATGGGATGTGCGCTATCGTTTGCGCAAACCTTGCCACATGGCGTTTACATAACTATGAACGGACGTTATTTTATTTGGAACAACGTGCGCAAAAACAAAGAAGAAGGCTTTTTTGAAGAACTCACTCAAGGTTGAGATAGTTTTTAGAAATGTGAGTTAGCAAAAATCGGTATTTTGTATTTTCACGTCGTATGGATTTTGCGCCCTCTGTGTGGGTTCTTTTGTGTTCCGATGCAATCGGAATTGCGAGAAACAAGCACACTGTGCACACCTACATAACAAAAAAAAATCCGCCGAAGCGGATTTAATATTAAAAAATAAGATAATAATTAACCAATGATATCAAAGGCCCAAAATAAAGCTGCCACAGCAATAATGCCTACCATGCCATAAATTAATATCTGGTTCATTTTTTTGTATCGCGCTAATTCATGCACCACATTTCTATGCACGAATAGTCTTTCAAAAGCTTGTTCGGTGCGTACAAAGCTAGTTTCATTTTTAACCACATAATCGTATGCACCTGCGCGCATACATTCAACGGCTACATCAATTTTATCTTGACCCGAAATCATGATTACATCAACGCCATCATAATTTTTCTTAATGTGTTCGAGTGTTTGCAATCCGCTGCGTGCATTTTTATTTACAGCATCCAAGTGATAGTCTAAAACAACAATGGTAGGATTTTTGTCCATATTTTCGTTACACTCTTCACCTGTACTGTATTTATGAATTTCAAATGAAGGATATTTCGCGCGAAGATGATCCTCCATCATTTGAGCATGCATAGGCTCGTCGTCTACAATAAAAATTATTTCTTTTTTCATATGATATTGTATTGGGTTTTGATTTGCAATATTAAGATATTTTTTCAATAACGTTACGTAATTCGCCGAAAGCCTCGTTGCAACCAAGTTCTACCTGGTCTATAAGTTGGGCGATGCTCTCGGGATTCTTAGCCTCGCCGGCGTATTCCTCTATCCTGAGTATGGTTTCCTTAAGTGAATCAATTCCCATATATGCCAGTTGGGGCTTCAGCGAATGGGCTGTGGTTCTTAAATTATTCCAATCGGCCGTTGCGTGCTGCGATTTCATGGTTTCAATACTCACCGGTGCTAAATTTAGAAACATATTGATGTATTTTGCCATTTTACTATTGTCGCTCTTGGTGAAATTTTCTAAAAAAGCAAGATTAATTCTGTTGTAACTCTCCATTTTAATTCGTTTTATTGCCTACAATTATTTTTGACATTTTTTCTAATAACTCATCCACCGAAAACGGTTTGCCTACAAATTCGTTCATACCACTTTCGAAACATTTATCAACTTCTGCTTTAATTACACTGGCAGTCATTGCAATAATCGGGATGGCATTTATTTTATCATTAGTGCTCGATCTTATCATTTTAGTGGCTTCATGTCCATCCATTTCGGGCATTTGAATATCCATTAAAACAATATCATACGTATTTTGCATAATAAGATCAACTGCAATTTTACCATTATTGGCAACTGTAACCTGAACACCTTCAATTGCATTTTCTAAAGTGTCAACAGCTACCATTTGATTAAATTCATTGTCCTCAACCAACAAAATGCGCGCATTTTTTAAATTGCTTATCACATTTTGTTTATGTTCACTCTTAGGATTTTCAGTCACCAAATCTTCGCCAATTTCAAAAGGAACGGTAAAACTAAAAACAGACCCTTTACCGGCTTCACTTGCAACTTTAATATCGCCACCCTGCAATTCCACTAACTTTTTGCAAATGGCAAGTCCCAAACCTGTGCCACCAAATTTGCGGGTGGTGCTGCTTGTTTCTTGGGTAAACATATCAAAAATGTAATCTAACTTATCCTTTGCAATTCCTATGCCTGAATCAATTACATTGAATGTCAATAGCACCGAAGTTTCATCTTTGGTAGTAACAACGGTTTGGATGGTAACACTGCCACTTTCAGTAAATTTAATGGCATTGCCGGTAAGATTTAATAATATTTGGCTTAAACGATAAGGGTCGCCCACAACGGTTAAAGGTGTGCCTTCGGAGATGTCTATTTTTAATTCAAGATGTTTATCGTCGGCATTTACTTTCATGGTGTCATACACCGACTTAATTTCTTCGCGAATATCAAATGGTATTTTTTCGAGATTGATTTTACCGGCTTCAATTTTTGATAAATCGAGAATGTCGTTGATAATTACCAATAAATTATCTGAGGCATGTTTTATGCTGTTGAGATATTTCTGTTGATCGATGCGTGGTTCTTTTTCTAAAAGCAGTCGCGTCATTCCTAAAATGGCATTCATAGGGGTTCTAATTTCGTGACTCATATTAGCCAAGAATTGTTCCTTCACTTTTTCCGAATATTCTGCACGTTCTTTTTGTGCTTCTAATTCGCGTGTTTTTTCTCTGACTTTTTCGCGTAAAATGCGTTGGTCTACAGCCGAGCCGCTCATGCGTTTGCGGATGTAATAGTAAATAAAAATACTAACTACAATAATGCTAATGCTGTAAACCCACCACGTTCGCCACGATGGTGGTTCAACAACAAGCGGAACGTTAATTATTAAGTTGAGGAGTTGCATATCTAATAATCTTATTTCTAAGTTCTGTTGAATCAAACGGTTTAGCAATGAAATCGTTCATGCCGCTTTCGTAACATTTATCTACTTCGCTTTTTATCACCGATGCGGTCATTGCTACTATCGGAATTTTACTTTTTTTACTGTCGGTCATCGAGCGAATTGTTCGTGATGCTTCATAGCCATCCATAATAGGCATTTGCACATCCATTAACACTACATCGTATTCGCCGTTAGTTATTTTTTCAATTGCAATTTTACCATTTTCTGCAATATCTATAACTACTTTATCAAACATGCCTTCAATACTATCGGTTGCTACCATTTGGTTAAACGCATTGTCTTCTACCAATAATATTTTTATTGGCATGGTAATACCATTTAAATGATGTTCAGGTTGTAAATCGCCTGTTGTCGTTTGCACCATGCTGCCAATTTCGAATGGAATTTCAACTTTAAATATCGAACCTTTGCCTAATTCGCTGCTCACGCGTATTTTACCTTTCGATAATTCTGTTAATCGTTTGCTGATACTTAATCCTAATCCGGTTCCACCAAATTTTCTGGTTGTTGCAACATCTGCTTGTGAGAAACTCTCGAAAATGGAACCTATTTTATCTGCTGCAATACCAACACCGGTGTCTTCAATTGCAAAAGCGATAGTGGCAATATTATTAGCGATATTACTAAGTGAGCAGCGTACGATGACATGTCCATTGTCGGTAAATTTAATGGCATTGCCCGTAAGATTAATTAATATTTGATTTAAGCGTACTTGATCGCCAATTACACATTCCGGTACATTATTATCTATAATTACTTTGAAGGCAATATTTTTTTCATCAGATTTAAATCGCATGATTTCCTCTAATGTATGTAATAAATTACTAAGCATAAACGGAATTGCTTCTAATTCCATTTTTCCTGCTTGAATTTTCGAGAAATCAAGAATATCGTTTATTATCACCAATAAATTATCTGACGATTGATTTATGGCATTTAAATATTTAAGTTGTGTTGATTTAGGTTCTTTTTCCAATAACAATCGGGTCATTCCCATAATTGCATTCATTGGTGTTCTAATTTCGTGACTCATATTTGCCAGAAATTCTTCTTTAGCTTTTTCCGAACGTTCTGCGCGAACTGCTGATGCTTCAGCCATTATTTTTTGTTGCTCGAGTTCGGCTGTTCTTTGTGTAACTGTTTCTTCTAATTGTTTTGCGCGTTGACGTAAACGTTTGTTCCGCAAAACGTTAATTAAAATAATTATACCTAAACCCAGAATGCCGCAGGTGATTTGAAATAATAATGTTGCCCAAAATGGTTTGCGTATATTAAATTGATAACTTACTGCATCGCTCCAAACGCCATCTGCATTTTTGGCTTTCACACTGAAAGTATATTTACCGGGTTTTAAATTTGAATAGGTCATGGAGTTTGCTGTTGCTATATCCTGCCAGGTGTCTTCAAACCCTTCCATTTTTACTTGATAGGTAATTTTTTCATGCACAGAGAAAAATATCGCACTAAAATCAAATGTTAAGTGATTTTGATCGTGCGGTAATGATAAATTAACGGGTAAATTATACCATCCTGCTAATGTATCGCTGTAATAACCCCAATCGGCAGTCTCAAAAAACAACCTGATATTTCTTAATTCTAACAGTGGTTTAGTTTGTGCAATTATATCTTCATCGGGATTATATCGGAACAACCCATTTACCGTGCCGAACCAAATTTGTCCGCTGGTATCAGCATAAATTGCATTACCGGTATTTTTAATTCCGAGGAAACCGTCATAGGCATCAAAATGTTTTGTTGTAATGGTAGAATCAGGATTAAAAATTAAATGGTCAACGCCATCACTTAAGCCAACCCATAAACTGCCTTTATTATCAAATGTAATGGAGCTTACATCATTTTCGCTCAATACATCGTTATCGGTATAAAATGAAAACCCTTCACCATCGTAACTGCAAACACCGCCGTCGGGACTGCCAAACCATATTAATCCTTTTGTATCTTGACCAATATTATTTATATTATTACTAATTAATCCATTGTCGTAATAGGTGAATTTTATAAATGCATTGCCATCATATTTCAAAGCTCCGGCATCTTTGGTGCCTATCCAAATATTATTTTGCGCATCTGTATATAGCGAAGTAATTACATCCGAACTCAATGAATCGGCTGCTGTATAATGTGTTATTACTTTTTTATTGTAAATATAAATGCCATCGTTTGATGTGCCTACCCAAATATTTCCGCTTGCATCTTCTGTAAAACAACTTATAGCAGCTCCTGCAGAAATTTCAGGGATATTAAGCACATTATATCTGCCATTATATGTGATGATATTATTATTTTCATCAACTGCATACCAAAAACCTTTTGGGTTAATATAAATGTTATTAATACGTGTATTAGAAGTAAAGCCGGGAATAATTAAAGGAACTTCGTTGAATTTACCGGTAAAATTATCTCTGCTAATTTGTTTTAATCCCGATGCTGTTCCAATTAAAAATCCGTTTGGAATAGGTTTTATTGCAGTAATATATTCGTTGCGAAGTCCCGGTAAATTATTAAAATTAGAAAATGCGCCATCATAATACATAAACAATCCACTAAATTGTGTGCCTATCCAAATATTGCCTTCTCTGTCTTGCATGATGGTTGTTGCAGGCTCTTCAGGTTGTTCGGGATTTAGTATAAATGGTTGGCGATAGTCATTAGCATTGTCGAGATTTACATATTGTTTTTTTACTGTATAAATGCCGGTATGTGTTGCAATCCATTTGTTGCCTTGTTTATCTACAAAAGTTTGCACAGCTTTTGGTCCGCCTGCGCGGAAGAAATTAATAATACCGGTTTCCTTGTTGTTACCGGAAGCAGGAACTATATTTTCTCCATCAATTTTATATAGATTAGGAAAGCTGTAAACAAGAATATTTCCTGTGCTATCGCTATAAATTTTATCAATATTAATTACTGCTTCGTTGTTGTTGAATTGCAAAAATTCGTATCCGTTAAATTGTGTAACGCCATTGTTTTTTGTGCCTATCCAGATATTCCCTTGCTTATCTTCAAATAAACAATTAATGGTATTATCGCCAACGCCATCGTGTTTGCTGTAATTAACAAAAGTTTTTCCGTCGAATCGAGAAATTCCGCCATCTTCAGTGCCAATCCAAATATAACCACGGGAATCTTGTAACAAACAAGTTACTGAAATGCCTGTCATTCCATCACTTATGCTATAATTTTTGAGATGATATTGTTGGGCTTGCCCTGGTGTAAAATAAAATAACACCAAAAATAAAATGCTTATCCGGAAATTGATTTTAAGTAGATTGAAGCCTTGCATATTTGAAATTCCGGACCTTTATTTATTTAGATTTTATTATTGAAAATGTAATAGTTACATCGTGTTCCGGAACATAGCCTTTTTCTCTGTAAGTAACGGAACCACTCGTATCTACCTGTACAAATGTAGTTAAACGGGTGCCATAATTTTCGGAAGTTATAAACATGGCCGACAGTTTTTTTTCCCATTCAGGCGGCACACCGGTATCGGGAAGCAGATTGTCGGGAGCGGTTGAGGTATTGCTGAGGATATCAATAATATTATCCTCTGTAAATGGCTGTGTCAATTGGTTTGTAAAAATAGCTTTACTGTTTTCAACTTTAGGCCATGGGGTGTCAAGTAAGGCATTGCTCAATCCATAAATTCCCGGATACAATTGCCTGATGACATCTGTTACATTCGAATAATAATATAGTTCGTTCATGTCGCCATAAACAATATTAAATCCATTATATTTTTTACCTTGCGTTTTAAGTAGTTGATGCATATCTGCCAAAGATAAATTTCCACTTAACCATTTTGTTACTAAATAACCGCGAGAAGGTGCTGAAGGATTAATATTTTTCAAATCGCGATAATTGGTCAATGCCGCAAATCGTCCGCCCTTGTTCATTCCCATCCATGTGCCACCTGCTTGTAAATCTTTACCTGCTAATATTTGTTGATTTTCATCTTGCCACCAATGCAATGCTTGTGTTGGTCGTTCATAAAATTCATCGCGATTGCCAACCAAAATAAAAGGGTAGGTGTGATGTTGTTGAAATGCAAAATTGATTAAACACATTCGATGTACTTCAAAATTGGAATTAAGATTTTTAATTAAATACTTAGTATTTCAATCTCTGTTCGTCGGTTGTTTGCTCGTCCGCTTTCGGTAGTATTATTATCAATCGGTTTGCTTTCACCATATCCTTGATACGAAATTCTTGCTGCATCGATACCGTTGGCAATAAAATAATTTTTAACGCTCAAGCCTCTGCTGTTAGAGAGTTTCAGATTATCGGCTTCGGTTCCGATATTATCGGTATGTCCATTAATTTTAATTTTCATGTTAGGATTTTTTTTCATTAAATCCACTACTTTATCCAGTTCAGGTTCCGATACACCTAATATAGCATCTGATGCAGTTTCGAAGAAGATATTTTTAAGTGTAATCATTTCACCTGCACTAATTGGTTGTAAACCAACTTTGATAAGATAGGGTGCAAGTGGCATTAATTCGCTGAGGGTAAAATTTTCGGAATGGAATAAATAACCTTCACGTTGCACATATAATGCATAATCGTTTCCGCTTGGTAATACCACTAAAAATTCACCGTTTTTTGGGTCGGATGTTGATGTTGCCACTACTTGACCTGTTGCAATATTGATTAATTGCACATTGGCTTTTAATGGCAATTGTGTTTTCGAATCTGTAACAATTGCATTAACCCAGGTAACTGATTCGGCTTGAACAAAAGAAGGTAATTCGAATGAATAAATATCTAAATCGCCAATAGCTTTTCCTCGATCGCTAGAAAAATAAGCTGTTGTGCCATTTGATGAAACCGACAAACTTATTTCTCTGTCTTTAGTGTTTATCGGATAGCCTAAATTAACCGGTTTCGACCATACACCATACTCATCGCGCGTGGCATAAAACAAATCTGCGGAGCCCATTCCGGGATGTCCTTCGCTTGAAAAATAGAGTGTTTTACCATCGGGATGAATAAAAGGACATTGCTCCGAATAATTGGTATTAATAACATTGCCTAAATTAACCGGATCTTGCCAATAGCCGTCATCACCAATGGTTGCCATCCAAATATCATAACTACCAATTGAACCCGGTCTGGCGGAGCTAAAGAATAATTCGCGTCCATCGGCAGTGATGGATGGTTGTGATTCCCAATCGGCCGTATTAATAATGGTACCTGCATTCTCGGGGAAAGACCATATATCTCCAATTTTTAAGGAATAATAAATATCGCAACTGCCATAACCGTTTTCGATATCATCGCAAGAAGTATAAAACAAAAATCGGCCATCAGCTGAAATACTTTGTGCGCCTTGATTTTTTTTGGTGTTTATCGGAGCGCCCATATTTTGAGCAAGTGTCCATTCGCCATTTTCGAAATAGCTGATAAAAAAATCTTCGTTATCTATTTTGCGCATATCGCCGGCACCAACGGATACTACATCATCAATGCGTCGGGTCATTACCATTGTTTTACCATCAACAGATAAGGAGGGAAAATATTCGGGAAAATCGGAGTTTACATTTACACCCATATTTTCGGGATTAAATTCGACCGGATTTTTTACTGCTTCTTTGGCGAATGTATAATTGGTGCGCAT
>JANMLV010000158.1:0-7521 GCA_031372705.1 Bacteroidota bacterium
CCAACAGCACCTAATAATTGAAACTAAGTTTTTAAAACAGACAACCAACCGGCATGGCAGAATTCGAAAGCAACTCGACCAATCAATATAAGAAGAACGAACGCAAGCGCAATCAAACCGATCTTTCTTCGGTAGTTTATGGCAAAGTGCCACCACAAGCTCCCGATTTGGAGGAAGCAGTATTGGGTGCATTTATGATTGACCGCGATGCTGTTACCAATGCAATTGAATTATTGCGCCCCGAAAGTTTTTATGATGATAGGCATCGCATCATATTTACGGCAATTCGTAATTTGTTTGAAAAAACACATCCTATCGATTTGCTCACCGTTTCGGAGGAATTGCGCAAAATGGGTCAATTGGAAGAAGCCGGCGGACCGTTTTATGTTACATCGTTAACTAATCGCGTAGCATCTGCGGCGCATATTGAACACCATGCTCGTATTGTCACCCAAAAATTTATTCAGCGAGAACTCATTCGCATTTCAAGTGAAATTGTGCACGATTCGTATGAAGATACCACCGATGTATTTGAATTGTTAGATAAAGCCGAACAAAACCTGTTCAACATCGCCGATAAAAACTTACGCACGAGTTATAATGAAATTAACAGTTTATTAAGTGCAACCATAAAAGAAATTGACGAAGCAAGAAAGCATGAAGATGCATTAACCGGTTGCCCTTCAGGTTTCAGCACGCTCGACAGATTAACGGGAGGATGGCAAAAATCAGATTTAATTATTGTAGCTGCTCGTCCTTCAATGGGTAAAACAGCTTTTACACTATCATTAGCCAGAAATGCAGCGGTAGATTTCAAAAAAGGTGTGGCATTCTTTTCATTGGAGATGAGCGCTCAACAATTAGTAAAACGTTTAATCAGCGCCGAAACTGAAATTCCTGCCGAAAAAATTATTAAAGGCCATTTAGCAGAACACGAAATGGTGCAATTAGTGAAACTATCCGGTCGCCTCGGCGAAGCACCGATTTTTATTGATGACACACCGGCAATTAATATTTTTGAATTGCGCGCTAAATGTCGTCGTTTAAAAATGCAACACGATATTCAGTTAGTAGTAATCGATTACTTGCAATTAATGACCGCCTCCGATTCTAGTAAAGGTGGTAATCGCGAACAGGAAATCAGTCAGATTTCACGTTCATTAAAATCTATCGCCAAAGAATTAAATATTCCCATAATTGCGCTCTCACAATTAAGTCGTAAAGTGGAAGACAGGGGAGGTGCAAAACGACCAATGCTATCCGACTTACGTGAATCGGGCGCCATTGAGCAAGATGCCGATTTAGTTTGCTTCTTGTATCGTCCCGAATACTACGGTTTAGATGTTGATGAAAGCGGATTACCAACAAAAGGTATCGCCGAAGTAATAATTGCAAAGCATAGAAATGGTGCACTCGAAAATGTGCGCGTGCGCTTCGTAGATAAATACATCAAATTTGTTGATCTTGATGAGATGTATACACCGCAAGGCCTAACACCACTCGCTAATGTAATCACCGACAATAAAGCCACCATCACCCGTAAATCGAAAATGGATGACATGGAAGGGGTTGATTTAAATGATGAGCCACCGTTTTAAAAGATGACTTTTTAAAAGGAACTTGCCTAAAGTCAAGCGGGCACGGATTTAACGGATTAAAAGGATTTTCGCGGATGGGTTGCCACAAGGCCTGAAGGTGCTCGAAGATTAATTTTAATGATGCACTATTTATGTATAATTAAATGGCTCAATAATTATCAATCATTTAATACTATTCACATAATTCCTTAGCGAAACTTTGGTCCACTTAGCGCCTTCGCGGCTATACAAATCGTAAGTAAAATAAATATCCAAATCAACAGTTAATTCGAAAAACTTTGACCACAAATAAGATTTAAATTGCATTTCAACTTGAATTAACTAGTAGTAGCGTGTTTTTTTTGCCGCGAAGGCGCTAAGTGGCTCGAAGGTACACGAAGATGAATTGTACTGCTGCACTATTTACGTATAATTAAATGGCTCAATAATTATCAATCATTTAATACTATTCACATAATTCCTTCGCGAAACTTTGCGCCACTTAGCGCCTTCGCGGCTTTACAAATCGTAAGTAAAATAAATATCCAAATCAACAGTTAATTCGAAAAACTTTGACCACAAATAAGATTTAAATTACATTTCAACTTGAATTAACTTGTAGTAGCGTTTTTTTTTGCCGCGAAGGCGCTAAGTGGCTCGAAGGTACACGAAAATAGATGATAATATAAAGTTAGCCAACGGTGCAACTCCGTGCCTGCCAGGCTGAATAGACTGAAGCAACCTCCACAACGCAAACACATTGCTTGTAATTAAATTTTAGTATCTAAAATTTAATTATTAGCACACATCAAAGCATCAGCACATCAGCACATTAGCACTTCAGCACATTGGGCTCCGGCTGTTCCATTGGTACATCTGCACATTGGTACATCTGCACATTTGTTTAGCTTTATTTGCTTGCGTATCTTACCAAAAACAACGCTACAAACGCAAATAAGATGTTAGGAATATTAGTTCCAATTATAGGGTGCAGACTGCTGTTAATTGAAAACGAAGTAGAAAATTGCATGAAGAAAATATACAATGCGCTTAAAGCAACGCCCGAAATAATATTAAACCAGTTTCCGCCTCTAATTTTTTTGGAACCTAGAGCAGCTCCCATTATAACAAGTATTAATGCAGAAATAGCGGAAGATGCACGACGATATTGTTCAACCGTGTAGTATTCTAGTTCTCCGGTGCCTTCTTCTTTTTTCTCCTTGATGTAGGCTTCCATTTCTTCGTAATTTAATACATCTTTTATACGAATGTCTTCATCAAAATCTTTTGGTAATAAATGAATTACGGTATCAAACTGTTTGCCTTCCGTATATTTTTCGCCTACGTCGCCAATTTCCCAATATTTATAATCAATAAATCGCCAATTATTTTTGTCGGCTTGATAAACAATTTTAGCGGCATTTATTTTTTTAACCAATTTACGGTCTGCGCCGGTTCCATCAAATTGTTCTAAAGAAAAATTAAAGCCCTCGTTGTTTTTGAATTTAAATCGCTCCAGCGAAATAATGGTATGCTTATTTATTTTTAAATGCTTGGTATTACCGTAATTTTTTGGAGCGTGAATATATTTATCTTCAAATTCTAATTTGCGTTTATTGGTTTCGGGAACGGTCCAGTAGTTGGCATAAAGTAAAATGCCGACAGCTGCTAAGCCGCAAAATATATATGGTCTGAGAAATCGCCTGAAATTCATGCCACTGTTAAACATGGCAATAATCTCGCTATTGTAAGCCATGCGCGATGTAAAAAATATTACCGCCAGAAATATGAGCAAAGGCGCTAAAATGGAAGTAATAAATGGAATAAAATCAAGATAATACTGCACTACTTCCAAAGGCGGCGCGCTGCGTTCAGCAAACTTTTCCATCTTCTCCGACAAGTCAATTACGATGGCTATCGAAATAATAATAAGATGTGCAAAGATGGTAGATACCACAAACTTCTTAACGACATAAATATCGGTGATACTCAGCCATTTTCTGAAAGGTTGCCATATAATATCCTTGTTTATTTTCACAAACGCGTTGTTACTTTTTTAACCATTATGTTTTTCCATGCTGCAAAATCGCCTGCAATAATATGTTTTCTCGACTCCTTAACCAACCATAAATAAAAGCTCAAATTGTGCACACTTGCAATTTGCGGACCTAAACGTTCGCCGCTTGCAAATAAGTGCCGAACAAATGCTTTGCTATGCATTCTGCTTGTTAGCGCATTACTTGTTGCATCTAAAGGCGTAAAATCTGCCTCCCACTTCTTATTTTTAATATTAATTATTCCTTCTGCGGTAAATATCATGCCATTTCTGCCATTTCGGGTTGGCATTACACAATCAAACATATCGATACCAAGGGCAATACATTCTAAAATATTTTGAGGCGTGCCCACACCCATTAAATAGCGGGGTTTATCGGTTGGTAAAATACTGCACACTGTTTCGGTCATCGCATACATGTCTTCATGCGGTTCACCCACGCTTAATCCGCCAATGGCATTGCCTTCCAACTCCATGCTTGCAATTACTTCTGCCGATTGTTTCCGCAAATCGTTGTAAACCGAACCTTGCACAATTGGAAATAGATATTGCTTATAATCGTAAACGGATGTGGTATTATTAAATTGTGTTACACATCGCTTTAACCATCTATGTGTTAGCTCCATGCTCTTTTTTGCATAATCGTATTCGCATGGATAGGGTGTACATTCATCAAATGCCATGATGATGTCGGCACCAATTTTTCGCTGGATGTCCATCACATTTTCCGGTGTAAAAAAATGCTTCGACCCGTCGATATGCGACTGAAATGTTACGCCTTCTTCCTTAATTTTCCTGATTTTGGCTAAAGAATGCACTTGAAACCCGCCGCTATCGGTCAAAATGGGACCTTTCCAGGTGTTGAATTTATGCAATCCGCCGGCCTGTTCGATTATATCTGTTCCCGGTCGCAAGTATAAATGATAAGTATTGCTCAGAATAATATCTGCAGCGATATCATCTATCAATTCCTGAAAATGCACGCCCTTAACGGTTCCTATGGTGCCAACAGGCATAAAAATGGGCGTTGGAATTTCGCCGTGATCGGTTTTAATCACGCCTGCACGGGCTTTTGATTGTGGGTCGGTTGCTGAAAGTTGGAAAAACACGGCGCAAAAATACTTAATTGTGGAAAGCTTGTGTATATGTTATGAAATCCTTTCATCATTGCACAAAGCAATAATCTAACTTTGCGAAGCACATTTTATGGACGAACTATTTATTAATACCCTGATTTTTTACATTTTTTGCGGAGCGGCTTTCTTCCAACTTTTTTACTTTTTATTTTTCTATCTGCGTTTAGCGAATTATAAACCGAAAGAAAATAAAGCTGTTAATTATCCGCCTGTATCTGTAATTATTTGCGCTAGAAATGAAGACACGAATCTCAAAAAGAATCTGCCTCAAATTTTAGCACAAGACTATCCTGCTTTCGAAGTAATTGTGGTTGATGATAATTCGGAAGACGGCACAACAGAATATTTGTTTTTTCTATCTCAAAAAGAGCCTAGATTAAAACGCACTAAAACCGGAAACAGCAATAGAATGATGGCAGGAAAAAAATTCCCTCTTACATTGGGGCTAAAAGCAGCTGCAAACGATTTAGTATTATTAACAGATGCCGATTGTTATCCCGCAACTAATCAGTGGTTAAAAAACATGGTTGCAGGATATTTAAATAATGAGAAATCTATAGTTTTGGGATATGGTGCTTACGAAAAGCAACCCGGCAGGCTTAACCGCAGAATCAGGTACGAAACCGTTGTATCGGCAATTAATTATTTATCGTTTGCGTTAGCTAAATTTCCTTACATGGGGGTTGGCAGAAACTTGTCGTATAAAAAGGAAATGTTTTTTAATACAAACGGCTTTTTCGACCATCGCGAATTACCGAGTGGTGACGATGACTTATTTATTAATAAAGTAGCAACTAAATACAATACTGCTATCGAAATTATGCCTGAATCGTTCACCTATTCTGAGCCTAAAGAAACCAGGGAAGATTGGATAGAGCAGAAAACGCGTCATTTAAGCACTGCGCGATTTTATAAAGGGAAACATAAGCTATTATTGGGTATACAGCCAATATCGCATATTTTATTTTGGTTTACGTCTGTATATTTATTGAGCATACTTTTTGTATATTGGTATGTAGTAGTAGCAGCTTTTGTAGTGCGTTGGGCATTGTTAAGATATACCTTTTCGCATTCGATGAATAAACTCGATGAAAAAGATTTAAAACCTTATATCGAGTTATATGATATCATACAAATTGGTTACTACTTCCGATTTGCGAAAGCAGCATTAATAAAAACAAAATACAGATGGGATTAAACGAACATCTTTCCGATCGCGCCCGCGAAGATATGGAGTTGGTTCACAAGGCAATTGCCGGCGACCAACATGCATATAGTTTACTCATGGGTAGATATAAAGATTCGATTAATTACATGTTGTTAAAAATGGTGCACAATCGCGATGATGCCGATGATTTAACTATTGAAGCATTTGGAAAAGCATTTTTAAATCTCGAAAAGTATACACCGGATTTTGCATTCAGCACTTGGCTTTTTCGTATTGCCCTCAATAATGCAATCGATTTCATCCGCAAGAAAAAATTGCATACGCTTAGTCTCGACGATGAAAATGATGAATCCTCCAAATATGCTTTTTCAAAAATTAAAACCAGTGCCCTCGATCCGGAAGAGTCGATAATAAAAGACCAACGTGCATTTTTAATGCGCACCATCCTCGACGAATTAAATCCCAAATACAAAACATTAATTGAACTCCGCTATTTCGATGAATTAAGCTATGAAGAAATTGCTGAAAAATTAAACATGCCTTTGGGAACTGTTAAGGCACAGCTATTTAGAGCCAGAAACTTCCTTTACGAGATTCTTGCCGAACGCAGAGGTCGTATTTAATCAAAAGGTATTGGTTTTCAGTAATCACATCAATGGGGAATTGCAAATATTCCAATAAACCGTAGCCTCAATGTTGTATTTTTGCAGTATCAAAAACTTAGCCCGACATATCCTTTTGCTATTCATTTTTTCAGCATTGTTTGCTGCATGTAAGCAAGAGCAGTTGCATGAAGATAAAACTATTTTTCGCCTAAATTTAGCGACACCAATTACTTCGCTCGACCCGGCATTTGCCAGCGACCAATCTAATACTTGGAGTATAAATCAATTATTTAATGGCTTAGTGCAATTAGATAGTCAATTAAATGTTGTGCCTTGCATTGCCAAATCGTGGGAAGTTTCGGAAGATAGAAAAACATATGTGTTTCATTTGCGCAACGATGTTTTTTTTCATGATGATATTTGCTTTCAAGATGGTAAGGGTAGAAAGCTTGTAGCTGAAGATGTAGTATTTTCATTTCGCCGTTTAATTACGCCATCGGTTGCGGCAAGAGGCAATTGGGTGTTTCAAGATATTGTTGATACCATTAATCCTTTTTATGCGTTAAACGACAGCACCCTCGAAATTAAACTCCGCGAACCTTTTGCACCATTCCTACAGCGATTGAGTATTCAATATTGCTCGGTGGTACCGCATGAAGCTATTGAAAAATATGGCACCGATTTTCGCAGTCACCCCGTAGGAACAGGTCCATTTAAATTTGTTAAATGGGAGGAAGGCGAATTGCTTATTTTGCACAAATTCGAGAATTATTTCGAGTTCGATGAAAAGCAAAAGCGATTGCCCTATTTAGATGCAGTGAATATTTTCTTCATCTCCAATAAGTCAACTGAATTTTTGAAATTTTTAAGTGGTGAATTGGATTTTGTTAGTGATGTAGATGCAGCATTAAAAGATAACTTGCTTACCAAAACCGGTAATCTACAATCGAAGTATAACGATAAAATTAAATTATTGAAG
>JANMLV010000170.1:0-4953 GCA_031372705.1 Bacteroidota bacterium
TAAGTTTACACTTGTACACAACCACGGAAGAATGTGTTTTTAATGTATATACTGAAGCTATATTTCTGCCTGAGGGACTTAATAAAGGAGTTTGCGAAATACCTGCCAATTTTTTAAATGACGGCGTCTATTCTGTTTCCATGATGATTGTTGCAGAAAGAGCATACGGCATCTACAATTTTGAACACACCATTTCATTTGAAGTAAATGAAAATAGGCCACCTAGTGGATGGCACGGTAAGCATCTTGGTATTGTGAGGCCTAAATTAAATTTCAACTTTGTGTAAATCTAACTAATCAATGATTAACGTTACCAAAACATATTTACCTTCTTTTGATGAATACATCGCAACTATAAAGCGTGCATGGGATAAAAGCTGGATTACCAATAACGGAGAATTGGTTCAGGAACTGGAATTAAAATTGATGCAATATTTAGGAGTCCGGAATTTATTGTTTACCAGCAATGGAACGGTGCCACTTCAAATGGCATTGAAAGTATTTAATATTACAAAAGAAGTAATTACAACACCCTTTAGTTATGTAGCAACTACCAATACTATTTTATGGGAAGGTGCTACTCCGGTTTTTGTGGATATTGATCCAGATACTTTATGCATTGATGCAAATAAAATTGAAGCGGCCATTACCTCAGATACGGAAGCGATACTTGCTACACATGTGTACGGTATTCCCTGCGATGTAGAAAAAATTGAAGCTATTGCACAAAAGCATGGACTAAAAGTAATTTATGATGCCGCTCATGCTTTTGGTTGTACCTACAACGGTAAGTCGTTGTTAAGCTATGGCGATATCAGTACCTGCAGTTTTCATGCAACCAAAGTATTTCATACTGGTGAGGGTGGTTGTATAATATCAAAAGACGATGAAGTGGCAAAGCAATTGCTGTTATACCGGAGCTTTGGTCATTTAGGTGATGATTATTTTTCGATAGGGATTAATGCAAAAAACTCCGAGTTTCATGCGGCGATGGGGCTTTGCAATTTACCTGTAATCGGCGAAATTATAAAAGCAAGGAAGTTGGTGTTTCAAGAATACAACAACCGTTTAAATCTTAAGAAAATCAAACAACCGGTGTTTAACAAAAACAGTGATTACAACTATGCATATTACCCGGTGATATTTGAAACTGAAAAAATATTATTACAGGTTCGGGCAGCCTTATTAAAAAATGGCATTACAACCCGCAGGTATTTTTATCCTTCACTGAATCAACTTCCGTTTTTAAAAAACACCATGAGTTGCCAAGTTTCTGAGGATATTAGTAGAAGAGTTCTTGCATTGCCATTATTTATGGATTTAGATCTAAAAGAAGTAATTAGAATTTCCACTATAATTAATAAATTGATTTGATATGAAGATTGCAATTATGCAGCCCTATTTTTTCCCATATATTGGGTATTTTATTTTAATAAAACAAACAAATAGATTTATTCTTCTTGATGAAGTACAGTTCATACGACATGGCTGGATTGAGCGAAACAGAATTTATAAACAAAATGGCGAATGGCTTTATTTTAAAGTGCCACTTGTAAAAGAAAGTTCAAAATCTTTAATTAAGGAAGTGAAAATTGACAATAGTGTTACTTGGAAGAGAAGTGCTTTAGATCAATTGGTTGCGTATAAAAAAATAGCCCCAAACTATCATAAAGTAATAAAATTGATAAAGGGTATTTTTGAAAATGAGTATGATGATATCGTTGCTCTGAATTGTGAAATTTTAGAAAGAACTTGTGAATATTTGAATATAAAAGCAAATATTGAAATATTTTCAAAAATGAAAATTGAAATAGATATTCCAAAAGAGCCAGATGAGTGGGCTTTGAATATATGTAAATCAATAAGCGAAGTAAATGAGTATTGGAATCCTCCAAGTGGTAAAAGTTTATTTGATATAGCAAAGTATCATAAAGCTAATATTAATTTGAAATTTATACAACCCAATCTTATAGTATACGATCAAAAAAGAGAGCCATTTATGCCAGGGTTGTCAATTATTGATGTAATGATGTTTAATTCAGATGAACAAATTGACTTTATGCTTAATAATTACTCTTTTATATGACCGGTATTGGCGGATTTTTTGAACTTGAATTGCCACTCAAAGAAGAGTATCATAAGCAGGTTTTAAAACTTAATTCTGGTAGAAATGCTTTAGAATATATTTTATTAGCGAATAAGTATAAAAAAATTTATTTGCCTTATTATACTTGCGATGTTTTATTAGAGCCTCTTCTAAAGTTAAATATTGCATATGAATTTTATAAGATAAATAATGAATTCAGACCAATTTTCGATTTTGCTTTAATCAAGCCAGAGGAAGCTTTTTTGTATACAAATTATTTTGGAATTTCGGATAAAATTATCCAAGATATTTTCAATTTGACATCGAATCTTATTATAGATAATTCTCAGGCGTTTTATTCCAATGCACTACCAGGGATTAATACATTTTATTCCCCAAGAAAATTTTTTGGCATATCGGATGGCGCTTATCTTTATTCTAATAAAAAAATAGACATAAGTTTCGAGCAAGACGTCTCTTATGATAGAATAAGTCATTTAGTTGGAAGAATTGATTTAGGTGCAGAAACTTTTTTTAAGACATTTAAGACGAATGATGATTTATTAATTGGGCAACCAATTAAATTGATGTCTAACTTAACAATGCGTATTCTGGCTAGTATTGACTATCCTGATGTTGCAAAAAAAAGACAAGTCAACTTTGATAATTTACATTCTGAGTTTCATAAAAAAAACAACCTAAAATTTCAATTATATAAAAATTCTGTTCCGCTTGTATATCCACTTTACTTAGATCATGGTCATATCTTAAGGAAGAATTTAATAGAAAACAGGATATATATTCCAACATATTGGCCAAATGTATTTAATTGGTGTGATACTGAATCTTTTGAATATTCTTTGACTAAAGACTGCGTATTTCTTCCAGTTGACCAACGTTATACGAAAGATGAAATGAGTCAAATCATTCACATTGTAAATAAATATGTATAAAGTATTAATCAGACCCTTAATGATTGATGATGCCAAGATTTCTTATAAATGGCGAAACGATCCAGAAGTATGGAAATATACTGGTTCAAAGCCTAATCGAAACATTACTCCTGAAATTGAGAAGGAATGGCTAACATCAAAACTACTTGAAAAGGATTCTCACCGTTTTGCGATTATTGTTGATGATCAATATGTAGGTAATATACAATTAACTAATGTTATTGCATCAGATGTTGCAGAATATCACATATTCATAGGAGAGAAATATTATTGGGGTAAAGGAATTGCTAGATTGGCAAGCTTACAAATAATTCGTTATGCAAAAGTATCGCTTTTCTTAAAAAAAATATTTTTAATTGTTCACCCCGATAATTTGCATGCAATAAAGCTTTATGAGTCGTGTGGTTTTAAGAAAGTAGATCTTCAAGTAAAAATGGTTCTACAATTGATAGAGAGTTTGGCACCTAAAGTCAGTGTTTATATGATAACATATAATCATGAAAAATATATACGAGAAGCCCTTACAGGGGTTTTAAATCAGAAAACTAGATTTGATTTTGAAATCATTGTTGGCGATGATGGTAGTACTGATAATGCAAGAGAAATAATACAAGATATCGCCACTAAATGGCCAGGGAAATTCAATCTTCAACTTCATGAAAAAAATATTGGTGCTTTTGCTAACCAAATGTCGGTTTTAAATAAATGTAACGGAAAGTATATTGCAATATGTGAAGGAGATGATTATTGGATTGATCCAAAGAAATTACAATTACAGGTTGACTTCTTAGATCAAAATCTTGAATATAGCTTTTGTTTTCATCAAGCAATCCGTTTAAATGAACCTGAATCCGTGTATGATATTTATCCCATAAACAATCTTAAGTCTTTTGATTCTGTAGCTTTTTTTTCTATGCATACAATCCCGGTTGCAAGTATTGTTTTCCGTAATTTATTTTCATATGATTTTATGATGAATCATACACATTGCGATTTTCAGTTGCTATGCCATTTGATGAGTCGGGGGAAATCTTATTTTTTTCATGAAGTAATGTCTGTATATCGTGTTCATCCAAATGGAGTTTCATTTAACCATAGTTCATTAAACTATGTAAACAAAAGACTAAAAGAACTGGAAATTGAGTGGGAGTTGCCAGTGCTAAGTCAGGAAGTTCGTAACCAGGTTGCCCGCATTTATATGCAACATGTAATTTATAAGTTTGATACATATAAGCAAGATATTTCACGATTTGAAATAGTAAAATACATGAGTCAGTTTAGGAAAATGAAAGGGCCTGATACCGATTTCAAGCTTTTCTTCTCAAAGCTGTTAAAGCATTTGGTTTCCTAAAATCCTGTGTAAGCAGCATCTGTTTTTAAAACAACAAAAATGTAAAGCAGTACAAGCAGCTGCATCTTGTTACATCCGCCATTCTAAGTTAAACATTCACACTCACAACAATTTTTCATTATGCGCAGGTTTTTTAAAAAGATATTTAATAAGTTAACACTTAAAAACTATCGTAAGCAACTCATATATGAGCAAAATAGAACACGTACTATCATTAAACAGATGTATGAGCAGTTGTTTTTAAGTAACCCGGTTTTGGTAGTACAAAATGTAAAGATGTACCTGCCACTATTTTATGTAGATCATATTCAAAAAATTATTTTCGAAAACCGTGAATTTTATGAAATAGAAACTCTCAAATTTCTGAAGTTGCATTTTAAGGAGTTTCATCATGTCCAACGTCAAATCCATCTTCGCTTCCGCAGCACTGGCTTTCTCGGCTGCTTCGTATGCGCAAACGTCTGCACTCTTGGGACCCGTCGGCGCACCAGAGGCTTCCAAAGTCATCAGCGTGGTGTCATCCATTCCGCTGGCTGTTGATCTGGCTGCTTACGATCTCGCTG
>JANMLV010000194.1:0-37733 GCA_031372705.1 Bacteroidota bacterium
TCTTATTTAATGGCAGGCAGAAGCAAATCAAATGATGGTGATGTTTCAGAACATTATGAAGGTGCCATTGTAGCAGATGATTTTTGGGTAATTAAATTTAAAGAAACTTGCACGCCACTTGCTTATTATGCCGATGAAGATACTTATGGCGATAACTACAATTATATATACAGTTGCTACGACACATCGGGCTATGTATTAATGAGTGGCGATTGCAATGACAACAAACCCTATATTTATTCAGGTGCAGTTGAAACACTTAATGGATTAGATGACGATTGTGATGGCATTGCCGATGAGGGTGTGCCGAAAGTTGAAAATGAATTCGGTTTTTATATTTATCCCAATCCGGCACAAACAGCACTAAATGTATACAACCATACCGGTGCAGCATTAACTTATACAATTTTTGCGTTATCGGGTAAAAAACTATTCACGGTAAAAAGTCAACAAATAATTACAACTTTGCCACTTACAAATTTAGCTTCAGGTATGTATATATTGCAAATACAAACTGCTACAAACTGTTTTACACAACAGTTTATTAAGGAATAAATACTTTATATTTGAAGAAATGTTTAATTATACTATTGGGCAGGTAGAATAATAAATTTCTCGATCTGGTCCGATATAGAAATTATAAAAGCTTACGGTTTGCAAATACTGTTGTTACACTTTTTCAGGTTACGCATTGTAAGTCGTTTTTGCAGAAAGCTCTAGAAATAAAAAGAGGCTGTCTTCGCAAGAAACAGCCTCTTTTTATTTAAAAAATTATATTGGTTATAATTTCTCAATTTTTTGTGTTGAAATGCTTCCGCCGTTATTTACTTCAATTAAATAAATCCCTTTTGCAAGATTTGTTAATGAAATTGTAGTTGAAGCAGCTGTGCTAGTTGTTTGTGCAACTATTTCGCCTGCAATATTTGTTACTTTTATTACAAGGTTGCCTTCAATTGCACCAGTAAAATCAACTGTAATAAAATTATTTGCAGGATTAGGTGAAATGTTCAAGTTTGCATTTAAATCATTAACTGCAAGTTCACCAATCAATAATGTTTGGCATTCAGTGTCTTCACAACCATAAATATTCATGGCAGTTAAACATATATTATATGAGCCATTGGCTGCATAAACATGTGTTGGGTTCATTTCAGTAGAAGTATTGCCATCGCCAAAATCCCAATTTACTGAAGCTGCAATGCCTGATGTTTCGGTAAATACTGCCGTAAGATCGTCTAATGAAGCTGTAAAAGAAACCGGTGCAGGTTCATCATCAATTAAAATAGTAAGCGTATCATAAACAAAACCTGATTGCGGGTTATATAAATATAATACAACGCTTTCAAAGCTTTCGTCAACTGCATCATGAATAGGAATAATTTCAATTATACCTTCAGTTTCGAATGCAGGAATAATTAATTGTTCAGGTATTAATTCATAGTCTACACCATTTGTTGCACTACCTTCAATGTAGTAATCAATTACCAGCGGCTCGGCGCAAGGTACTTCGTTAATTAATTTGAAATAACCGTTCGCACATTTTTCAACTGCATAGGTTAAGTCGTTATCTGCCATTGTTTCATGTGCTAAGCGCAAGCTGCCTAATGAGCCGGTTTCTAAAAATACGCCTGAATCTAAAATACCATCACCTGCATCTGCTACAGCCATTTTCATATGATATGTTTCGCCGGCAGTAACAGGAATGTTAGCTAATAAAACAGTAGTTAACCCATCAAATTGCACATAAGTTGCATCTGTGCTATATGGTGCTTCAAAGCCATCGCCGTTATGAATATAATAATCGGGATTAGTTAAGTAATTTATATTATTAATAGTAACAGGAATATCAGTTCCCGGAACTACGGCAATATTTACCGGTGTTAAAATATCAGGACCACTAACCCAAAATGCAAACACATCGTTAAAGCCAGAACCAACATATTCGGCGTATTCATCTGAGCCAAAAACATATTGCAATTTTAGTGTGTCGGCAGCTACTTCCATATCGAATTCAATAATACATGCATCATATGTAGTCCACATGGTTAATGGGTCTAAATCGGCATCACCCGGTGTTCCATTATAAGTTGATACACCGCCACTGTTATTTGGCCCCTGTAAATTAATTAGTGAGCCTGATGTTAATGAAATACCATTGTCAATTCCAACATTTGCAAGTGTTGCATCGAAGTATCCTGAAGCACCTTCGGCACAGTTTCTTTCAATATTGGAAACTACAATACCGGGGCCGGCAAGTGAATAAATAAATGTGGTGTCGTTGGGCTCTTCTGTTACTAATAATTGCGATTTCGCATTAATTACCAAACAGAGAATGAGGAAGGAGAGGAGGAAATTTTTTTTCATATTTTTTAAATTATGTAATAAAGTTAATAACTGAACACTAGATATCAGACATTTTTTTCAGTTTTGTTGCAAGATGTCCGTTTTCCGGTTTAAACAATTTTCTATACAACAGGACAAAACTGCCATGAAAGTGGGAACTGATGGCGTTTTACTGGGTGCTTGGGCTAACACAACCTTAATAGCTCCCCGTATCCTCGACATAGGAACGGGAACCGGTATAATTGCCTTAATGATGGCACAAAAGTTCGAAAATGCTGTTATTGATGCGATAGAAATTGATGAGCAGGCATTTAAACAAGCTTCCGAGAATGTAAAAAATACAAAATGGGCAAACAGGATAACTGTTATACATGCTGATTTAAATGATTGGATAATGCATACCGACCATCGCTATGACATTGTTATTTGTAATCCGCCATTTTTTATAAAAGGTTGGCATGTTGATGATCCTGCGCGAAAAAAAGCAAGAGATGCCGCCACATTACCTTATGAAGTAATAATAAAAGCTGCAATAAAGTTGGTTGCAACAAACGGGCATTTAATGCTGATATTGCCGATACAGGAGGCAAAGCATTTTAGTGAATTGGCCAATGAAAAGGGATTGTTTTGTATTCGGCAAACGTCGGTGTTCACCAAACAGGGATTACCTGCAAAAAGGATGTTAATGGTGTTCGGAAGCATTAATCAGGAACTAGAAGAAACGCAGCTATGCATTGCAGATGAAGAAAATAGTTACACACCGGATTATAAAAAACTAACAGGCGATTTCTATTTGAATTTCTAGCAAAAAAAAGACGCCGTTTTTAGCGGCGTCATAATATTAAGAAACACTGTTTTGGTCAAATTTTAATATTTGTCATCAAAATCGCCTTCGTCTAAATTGTAACTATCCTCTTCGCTATAGTCGTCAGCCATATCATCTAAGAATTCTTCATCATCAAAATCGTCGTCATCATCGTCAACTTTTTTCTTATCATCCTCATCGTCAAGGTCTTCGTAAATATGCTTAGCGGTTTCGTCGTCATCAAAATCGCCCTTTTCATCCTTGTCGTCGAAATCAAATTCATCTTTAAAGTCCTTATCATTAAATTGTCTGAATTCTTCAAATTCATCGGCAATTTCATTTAAGTCATCTTCTTCACCTTTTCCGGCGTCATCTTCCTCATCATCTTCATCCCCATCTCCATCAATTTTTGCATACGGCAAATCGCCTAAGCCTTTAAATTTCTTGTCATCAACATTAGTATTTAAAAACTTATTGAGTTTGTCGATATCTGTATTAGTAGTTATCTCACCAAACTCATTGATGTTCATTTCGAAGCCATCTAAATCTTTGTGGACTTCCGGTTTACCTTCCAACGGTTTCTTCTTTGGCATATAGTTTATTCTGAATTTTCACTGAAAGTTATCAAAAATTTTAATTGATTTATGCAAGCGGGCAACAGAAATATTTTTTCCTAATACGTCCATGGTAGCAAAAACAGGTGGTCCTTGTAAACCTCCTGCCAATGCCAAGCGCAATATCGGCATAATTTCCCCCATTCCAATATTATTTTCCTTCATAAATAATTTAACAGTTGCTTCTATTTCCGGCTCTGTAAAATTAGTAATTGATTCAATTTTATTAATCAAATTTACAAATATTTCTCGTTTTTCAACTTTCCATTTTTTTCTGATAGTGTCTTCATCATAAGATGCAATATCTTGAAAAAAGTAGGTTCCGGCTTCGTATAAATCCGGAATGAACACTGCGCGGTCTTTCATAACATTGCAAACCTTTACTAAGTATTCTAGGTCAAAAGTAATATTTTTTTGTTCCAGATATGGTATTAGTAAATTAGCAAGTTCTTCACCGGTCTTTAATTTAATATGTTGTTGATTGAACCACTTTGCTTTTTCGGGGTCGAAACGCGCACCGGACTTTCCAATTCGCTCAAAACTAAATGCTGCTATCAATTCTTCTTTAGTAAACACTTCTTGCTCAGTTCCCGGATTCCACCCTAAAAATGCAATAAAATTAATAAATGCTTCAGGTAAAAATCCCTTTTCTTTTAATCCGGAAATACTTTGCTCTTTCCAATCTAACGCGTACAATGGAAATCCGTATTTATCTCCATCGCGTTTGCTTAATTTTCCATTACCCTCGGGTTTGAGAATTAATGGTAAATGTGCAAACGACGGCATAACATCTTCCCATCCAAACATCTTATAAGTCATAACATGCGTTGGTGCACTTGGCAGCCATTCCTCTCCGCGAACAACATGCGTAATTTTCATCAAATAATCGTCAACCACATTGGCAAGATGATAAGTTGGCATTCCATCACTTTTAAATAAAACTTTGTCATCTAATTGCGAAGAATTAAATGTAACCCAACCTCTAATCAGGTCATGAAATTTAATTTCCTCATTGCGCGGCATTTTAATTCTGATTACGTAAGGTTCTCCGTTTTTAAGGCGCAAATCAACTTCGTCTTTCGACAATGCAACTGAATTTTGCATGTATTGCCTGGTAATATGATCATATGCCGGCGAGGGATTACCCTGTGCCATCATGCGATTGCGCATCTCTTCTAACTGTTCCGGTGTGTCAAATGCATAATAAGCGTGACCTTTTTCTATTAATTCATCTGCAAATTTTCTATATAAATCTTTGCGCTCACTTTGGCGATAAGGTGCATAAGGTCCACCAATATGAACACCTTCGTCAAACTCAATGCCTGCCCATTTGCAGCTGTTTATTACATATTCCTCTGCACCCGGAACATAGCGTGCTTGGTCGGTGTCCTCAATACGTAAAATGAGTTTGCCGCCAAGTTTTTTTACAAATAAAAAATTGTAAAGGGCGGTTCTTATACCGCCAAGATGCTGCGCCCCCGTTGGACTTGGTGCATATCGTAATCTTACTTGTTGTTCCATTTTATCGCTCTGTGAATTGCAAAGTTAATTGCAGTCTGCAAATTCAGCTAATATATACCACTTTTAATGCGCTTTTATTATCGGCAAAATTATAATTGCAGTTTGTTTATTAAACTATTCGCACATTTTTTTGTCAATTAAGTAACTTTGCCTTAATGTATTTTGTAAAAACACCTAGGTATCTCAAAACTGTATATCCCAGCCTACTTTGGGATGTTCCGCTATCGAATACCGTATTCCTCACTTTTGATGATGGTCCTGTTCCGGGTGTTACTGATGTTATTCTGGATATTTTGAAGGAAAAGCGCATTACGGCTACATTTTTTTGCATTGGCGATAACGTTAGGAAGTACCCCGCACTTTTTAACCGAATTTTGAATGAAGGACATGTTGTGGGCAATCATACTAACCACCACCTAAACGGGTGGAAATCTGATAATCAGGTTTATTTCGATGATATAGATGCTTGCAGTGAAGTTGTAGATTCACTTTTATTTAGACCACCCTACGGCAGAATTGGATTTAATCAGATTCAAGAACTAAAGAAAAAATTTACAATTGTGATGTGGGATGTGCTAAGCGGCGATTTCGACATAGAAATTGATGCGGCCAAATGCATCGAAAATGTTGTTGAAAATGTAACAGATGGCTCAATAATTGTTTTCCACGATAGCGAAAAAGCAAGTCCAAGGGTATTACCTGCCTTGCCTGTTGTAATTGAACAATTAACCGCAAACGGATATCAATTTGGCACTATATCTCCAAAGGAAACACTTAAGCAAGTTCCTCAAATTTAAACAGGAAACTGTTACGCCGAATTGATAACGCGTAACTTTACCCAATAACTTTTAATACAATTTTTAATGATTGATACGCATGCACATATTTATTTGCCGGAATTTGATGCGGATAGGAATGAAATAATATTGAACGCAAAATCAGCAGGGGTAACTAAAATTTTATTGCCGGGTATCGACAGTGAAACAATTCCTGCCTTATTGCAACTCGCGCAAAATGAACCTGAATTTGTTTTTCCGATGATGGGATTGCACCCTTGCAGCGTTAAAGCAAATTTTGAAGCAGAATTGCAAATTGTTGAAGATTATTTTAATAATCCTAATTATACTTTTATTGCCGTAGGCGAATGTGGCTTAGATTATTATTGGGATAAAACGCATATTGATTTACAGAAGCAAGCATTTGCTTTTCAAATTAAACTGGCAAAAAAATTGCAATTGCCAATTGTAATTCATTCGCGTGAATCTATTGATGATTGTATTGAAATGATTGCACAACATAAGGACGAAAATTTGCGCGGTGTTTTTCATTGCTTTTCCGGTGATGCCATACAGTTAGAAAAAATTATTGCACTGGGTTTCTACGCCGGAATTGGCGGTGTTGCTACTTTTAAGAATGGTGGTTTAGATAAAATACTCGCTCAAAAACATTTACCTAACTTATTGCTCGAAACAGATGCGCCATATCTTGCTCCCGTTCCTTTTAGAGGAAAACGCAATGAACCGGCTTACCTGACACATGTTGTGAAAAAATTAAGCGAAATTATCGGAATTACAGAGCAAGAAATTGTTGATAGCACTACGGCAAATGCAAATCGTTTGTTTTTTTAATGCGCACTGCTATATATTAATTTAATTGCAATTCCTGATTTATAACTCTGGATTATTATTAGGGCAATTCGTAAATTAGGATTTTCCAAATATATAATAGCTTTTATTGTCGTATTAAAAGCTGTTCAAGTTTAACCACATTAAAAGGTTGCGAAAAATCACATTAAATTCAACGCTGAAAAATGCCATTGGTAAATAAAGATTAATTATTGTTAATTCCTATGATGGCGTTGACCTGAAAACATATAAAGCCAACATGTTGGCATCACGGCATCCTAAACATGGTAAAATGCTACCTTGAAACTAGGGTTCGAAGGCTTTTTGCCATGAAAATCAAATAAAAAACTTTATTTGATTAACTTTGCACCTCGTTTATTGGAGAGATGTCCGAGTGGTTTAAGGAGCACGCCTGGAAAGTGTGTATACCCCTAAAGGGTATCGAGGGTTCGAATCCCTCTTTCTCCGCTAAGACGGTCTTAACGCTACAGCATTAAGACCGTCTTTTTTTATCAATACTTTATTTCGAGGAAGAACACTCATTTATTTCTCAGCCAATTAGGGATATTTTATCAGTATCTCGTAAATGGGATATATAGTTGTTCCTAGCACACCAGTACTTAGAGCAACTAAAAATTGAAATTAAATCAGCAATTTTTTGGTAATGTGGTGAAATTTATTTATTTCAGAAATAGAAATGTATAGAGTTGCCAATTAATTTAAATAAAAACGTATTAGGGTTAACGCCTATTAAATAATAATTTCAGGTTTTCGTAAATTATTTAAGGCAAAGAGATTTCTATCGAGTAATTTTTATTCTCTGAGACAATTTTGACTATATATATTCCAGATGATTGTAATAATTCAAAAGTAAAAAAGGAATCAGTCATAAAACGTGAAAGTATTAACTTTTCCTGAAGATCGAAAATGAAAATTCCTGATTCTCCAACCAATTTATTTAGGTTGATATAAACTCTTTGGAACAACGCTAGTATTGGTAGTTGCAAAAGTACAGAAAAGGCCTACTTTTTTGCCTTCTGACATAGGTGGTTTTTCCATAGATCAAAATAGTTTTAAATTATTGCAAATTAACTTTGTCAGTTCTATGTTGTTTTTCTTCAGAAATCAACTCAACAACATACATGCCTTTTGATTCACTTAATTTTATTTCAGTAAATTGATTAATCAGTGTAGCGGAATAAACTTCTTTTCCTGTTAAATCATAAATATGAACTTCAACCTTATTGATTAAATCATTTAAATTTATATATATCGTATTGTTAAATGAGTAAACGGTGGCTTGAAATGTATTTGTTTCATTAATTCCAACGATAGTTGTATCACCAATCATATCGCCGGCAGCAATTCCAACATCGCATTTTGACTCATAAGCAAAATCTTTTACAACAAGTTCTTTACCCTCATTTTTTACATCGCACCGTATCCAACCATAATGAAAGCAACCCGTAGTATCCTTGAAATAAACACCTAAATAATGGTCAATAACTTCAGGGTAAAAATTGCCTCCATGCATTGCGTAAGAACTATATTGACCCCGAAACCTAAAAGCCAGTCGCTCAAAATCTTGATCTTGAAAACTTAATAGACCGTTTATTAGTTGTCCTTCAGCAAGTGCATAGGGAAAATAAACAGTGAAATAATTAGAAGCAGCACTGCCCCAAATTTCAGTTGATGCTGCAATTTTATTTCCGAAAACCTCAGGATCAATAGATAAAGCAGTGCAGTGGGAATTGATGTATCCAGAAGAGTAAGTGGTGATTGAAAAATCATACGATCTTCTTCTTAACTCAAAATCAACTACTGCATCATAGTTCATATCAACATGAAAATTCTCAAAGCCGATATTTAACAATGTATCAGGTATATCAGTATATACAGCTTCCGCATTCGCCTCAGAATGAACTAAGAGAAAACAAGCTGCGAAAGCCGCATACTCTTCGATACTAAATTTTGCAAATCTCATTGTTTAATAAGCTTCTTTACAACATAGTTGCTATCGTCAAATTTAACCATAATTTGGTAAATACCCACACTCAATTGAGAGATATCCAGTGCCTTACCATTAGCCAGTTCAGTCTCAATGCAGGTGCTTCCAGTAATACTCATTACTTTGACTTGTAAACTGCCTTCATACAATTCATTATTTTGCGATCCGATTAGCTTCACATAGCTATTTGCCGGATTGGGATATATTTTAAGATCATATATGTTCTCGCTTTCATTAAGGCGAAGAGGCCAATAGCCGCGAATGGGGAGCTTAATATACCCGTATGAATAGGCCGGAACCGTAATTTTTAGAAGCGCATCCGCAGTGTCCCATGGTTGATTAACGAGCGTATCAATTTGCCTTATTTCAATCGGGTAAAGCATATCGCAGGTATCTCCTCCGGTAACTGCATACGTATGATTCAATTTATACAGCGTGCCATTTCCTTTGCCAGAAGTTGAATATGGTTTTAGCGCATCTATACAATAGATTGTTGCGGTATCAGAAGCTTGAATTCTTCCGCCATCAGGAAAGACACCAAATGTGCCCGATGTAGTGATATTATATCTCTGGACAGTGTCCCGAATATTACTAAAATATATGTAGAGAAAATGCAGTTCAGGATCGATAAAAACGGATGGTTGGACATTCACCGCTTTTGTCGTAGTAACAAAATTCGATTGTAAATATTTTAGGTCATTTTTAGTTATTTGGCTCAACAAATCAAATGAAAAGAAAGTGGTCATTTTCATTAAATAATTTCGTGCAGCAGTATCAGTTTTAGGAAAGACATCGTAAGGATCAAAATATTTACCCAACGTATCAAGCTCTTCTTTAGTCGCCGGGTGAATCATTGCATTAGTCCCACCGCCAGCAAAATTGTGAAAAGTAGAAAGCGTATGAAATCCGGGTCGATAGTCGGAGTCAAAATTTAATTTCACATCTTTTAAAAACCATTCAAATACAATATACCCATGCATAAAACCATGTGAGAAAACCCCAATCATATTTAATGAATCTGGATCAATTGCCATTTGATCCTTGAAATTCCATTCCGTAACCCACAGGTCTTTTGATCTTACATTTGTCGAATCAAAGGCAAAAGTTGTTTTGTGAACATCGTAGGATTCCTTATATCGAACCTTTATGAATTTTCTAAAATTATTTCCTATTCCATCAAATGTTTCCTCTAATCGTGTGTCATAGGTGTTAAAGAGCCACTCATCATTTGTCGTTATTGCATCATCTAAATGACAGGCATAGGCTGTATCTAAATGACGTTCAGGAATGGTGTCCCAGTTATGACCGTCATAATATGGATGAAGGATTATAGCATTAAATGAATATCTCTTAATAGTTGGAAAACCAGTTATAGCTTCTTTGGTGCCAAATTTTGCTTTAAGCTTTGTATTCCAATCATCATCTATTGTTCTGTTATCATCTATAGGTGGCCCAGGTGAAAATAATGCATAATCCGCATCATCTAAATTTTGCGCAGGAATACCTACCGGACATGTAAATAAAAGTGGGTTTTTAAACTTCCCAATAAAATCGTGATTACGCCATACGGAATCGCCCCATACATATTTATATTTTGCAGTATCAGGGCCTGTAAAATTCGTTCCGTTAATATATGTCCAGTAATTATCAAAAGAATGCCAATTCATCATTAAGCCTGAGTAATCATAATACGGCTCATTACCCATTTCCACACCGGCGACAGCGCAATCATGAATTGGATTATCTCGTAAATATTTGATTATATCTTGGCATTGTGTTGCGGTGTTACTGAATATATCCAAACAATACATAACTTTTACATGCTGCGAGGTATCGTCTGTTTCAATCTTTTTAACCATTTCGATAAAGTCATCAATATATCTATGGGTCGTATCTAAATCTTGTTGAGCTTCCCATTTATCTTCGAAATCGATAAACTGGAATATATATTTATTACCTTCTGCGGGCGTTATCCAGTCATTTAAGGATTCAAGATTTTCTCCGTCTGCTAATACATCTGCAATAGTTGGATAATCCAATACGCTATCAGTAATATCATAGTATCGAATAAGTTTCGCAAGATCGTATCCGTAGCCTGGCCCTTTTAATACATCCATAAATTTACTTTCAGCTCCTCCGGGGAAACGCAAAACTTCCGGCTTTAGATCACTCATCCATTGCCATTGGTCAACACTAAATGTATCTGTTCCCACCGGTCTTGGCATCTGTAGCCTCGTAAATATTCCAGCAGTCGCAAAGCCATATAAAGTTTTTGCAACAGTTTTTTTCTGATTTCCAAGGTTAATGGTAATAACTGAATCATGTAGCAGTCCAAGTTTAAGTTCTTCACCCATTTCCTCTGTTTCATCTGGCCCTATATACCAAACTGTATCAACCCCGTCTATTACAGTTTCTTGAACAAGTCCCGTGGTGTCAGGCATCTCACCTTCGCCGGACGGAATTGTATCATCATTAATTAACATACCTGTAAATCCTTCGTTGTAGAATATTTCGGTATTATTATTCATGCTCAGCAAATAGCTAACAGTAAGCATAGATGCAACTAGATAAGTGAGTCTCCGGAGATAGGGTGATTGTTTTGATTTAGCTCTCATAATACTGTTTTTATAGTTGTAGTAAGTGTAAAATTTATATCATTAATAAAACAAAGCGACGTGGCCGCGCTGGAGGCAACGGGTATGCCCGATCCACAATAGTTAAAGCCCACGCCTTAACGTGAGCGTTTAGCCCTCTTGCGGATCGTTAAGAAATTACCGGTTTTCTAAAGCGAAGCGGTTAAAACGCCGATTTTTTATATGTTTTATCGTTTTTTCTGTCACGAATGTAAAGATTTCTTCAAAAGGACGCAATTATATGTTCAAATTCACCATAAATGGGTACTAAGTAATAAATCATCACTATCGTCTTGAGGCTGTTTGTCAAAAAGTTCTGCAAAGGCAACCACAGTTTTTCTCTACCGTCTATTTGCAATTTCCAGAATTTTATTAAAATCTGTTTCTGGTTCAATATCTGAAATTATTCTACAAAGCATATGAACATTGGTTTGGGTAGTTGCAAAATTTTGCAATGCAATATGATATATTGCTTTTCTGTATGCGTTTTCATCTTCGTAAATAAATTTACTTATAATATTGATTTTAAAACCGTCATAAATGTAGAAGTATGGCTCCAAATTTATGTAATTTCTTCATTATCAATACTAATTGGTTCGATAATGGAACCTCCAACTCCGCAAAAAATACAAGCCCTTCTACAAAGTAGAATTTAGACCAGAGCGCGTTATTTTACTTCAATTCCGTACTTTATTTCATATTTTTTACTCAAGTCATCTTGCCAGTTGTCAACTTTCATGCGCTCACCATTAATAAAGATGTTTGTTAATACACTTGTTTTCATGTCTAATGCATCGCCTGTACTAACAAATAATGTTGCGCTTTTGCCGACAGTTAGGGTGCCATAATTAGCATCTATACCAAGTATTTTCGCATTGTTTGATGTAATAAGTTGCAATGCTTGTTCGGTGGTTAGTCCGTAAGCGGCAGCAGTTCCGGCAACAAATGGTAAATTGCGCAAATTCCAATAACTATCTCCGCCGTTACTAATGGTTAAACCACAAAAAATACCTGCCTTGGTTAATATTGCCGGTAATTGATAAACTAAATCTACCGGGTCGCCGCTCATTTGTGGAAGTTCATGCGTGGTTTCCAGTATAACCGGGATATTATTTTCTTTTAATAATGCAGTTACCCTATAGCTTTGCATACCACCTACAATAACAATTTGAACACCGAATTTTTTCCCGAATTCCACAGCTCCGATAATTGACTTTGCACTGTTTGCATTAATAAATACTTTTTGCTCGCCTGCAAATACTTTTCGCATAGCTTCAAAGCGCAGATTTTTTTCTTTATGTTCGGCAATGCTGCAATATGCTTTTGCTTCCTGCACGAAATTATTAATTTCAGTTACTTCATTTATATACGTTTTACTTATTTCGTAAGTCTCGGTATTATAATTATATCCGTAAGCCTCAGGCCAATACATATGCATTCCCATATCTGTTGCAACAACTGCATCTTCCCAATTCCAACCCGATAATTTCATAATGCTGCTTTGTCCGCTAATAACGCCGCCACCGGGCACCACTTGTGCCAAAAGAATGCCATTGCTGCGTAAAGTTGGTATTACTTTTGAATCGGTATTGTAAGCAATTAATGAACGAATATTCGGATTAAATACACCTACTTCGTAAGCATCGCGTGTGGCACGAACAGCAGTTAATTCTATCAAACCGAGTTCAGACGCAAGAGCAATAAATCCGGGATAAACATGTTTGCCTGTTCCATCAATTAATGAAGCAGTATTTTCGTTATAACCACTATCTTTATTTATGCCTACATATTCCAGTTTGCCATTTTTGAAAATTACCATGCCGTTATTTATCACACTGCCATCACCAACATGCACAGTAGCATTAGAAATAACTACAGGAACTTGTTGCCCATATACTAATCCGGAAATAAGGATAAAAAGTATTGTTATGATTTTGATTTTATTCATTTTAATATCTTTAAATGCTTTTGCAAATTATTTAAATAATTTTATTGATAGTTGATTGCAATTATTTTACATAATCGCCTACATCTTCACAATCATATGCTCGGTTTTCTTTGCCAACAATTGGCACTACTTCAGTGCCTCCGTTTTTTTCTGCCAACATCTTAGTAATAATGCGCATGCGCTCTTGAGCCGCAGCGTTAAGTATTGTATTTTGTTGAGCATAATCATAGTATAGTATACCATCAACAATAGTTTTTTCTGCAATGGCATAAATACTGAGCGGATTATTGCTCCATAAAACAATATCAGCATCTTTACCCTCTTTAATACTGCCAACACGATTGTCGATATGCAATAATTTTGCAGGATTAAGTGTTACCATTTTTAATGCATCTTCTTCACTCATGCCACCATATTTTATCGATTTTGCAGCTTCCTGATTAAGCCTTCTTGCCATTTCTGCATCATCGGAATTTATTGCTGTTATAACACCTTCTTCATGCATAATGGTTGGGTTTTGTGGAATTGCTTCGGCAACTTCATATTTATATGCCCACCAATCTGAGAAGCTGGATGCACCTGAACCATGTTGTTCCATCTTATCAGCAACTTTATACCCTTCTAAAATATGCGTAAACGTATTCACGGTAAAGTCATGTCTTTCAGCCACATTTATAAGCATATTAATTTCACTTTGCACATAACTATGGCAAGTAATAAATCGCTTTTCTTCTAAAATTTCAGCTATGGCTTCTAAATCGAGGTCGATGCGCACTAACTCATTAGGATTCTTTTTTGCAGCAATATATTCTTCGGCACGTGTAAATATATCTTCGTAAACTTGCTCAACACCCATGCGTGTTTGCGGAAAACGAACAGTATTGTCATCACCCCAATTCGATTGTTTTACGTTTTCACCTAAAGCAAATTTTATAAATCCATCACTACCTTCAAATTTCATAGCTTCCGGTGCAAGTCCCCATCTCAATTTAATTAATTGTGTTTGTCCGCCCACTGCATTTGCCGAACCATGTAAAATATGCGCACTAGTTACACCACCACTTAATTGACGATAAATATTTACATCATCACAATTAATTACATCGCCTATGCGCACCTCAGCACTGCTCGATTGCGTACCTTCATTAACTCCTGAAGTTACTGCAATATGTGAATGCTCGTCAATAATTCCTGCCGTAAGATGTTTATTGGTGCCATCAATAACTAATGCGTTTTTTGCAGCTATGCTTTTGCCAATTTTTACAATTTTACCATTAGCAATAAGTACATCATAGTTTTTTAATACACCTTCTTTTTCGTTGGTCCAAATTGTAGTATTGGTAATTAATATTTCTTGTTGTTTAGGTGCTTGAGTATAGCCGTAAGCTGTAAATGGATAAATGGTTTCACCAATAGTAATACTGTCTTGTTTTTCGGGAGTTGGTTTTTCTGCATATACATTTGTAAATTCAGCTTTCCAATCAATCCAGTTAGCATCAATTTGACCTTGGCCTCCAAATTGTTTATTGTTTTCCCATCCGCTTAATCTGATAATTTCTTTGCCATCAGTAAATGAAAATTGAACGGTTTCAGCATTAATTGAACCAATTGCTTTAATAGTATCCGTATTTTTAATTATCGAAAATTCCGGTGCATTTGCTTTGCCACTGATTAATAATCCATAAACGCGATTGGCAACTGTTAATTTATAAATACCTCTTGCGTCGGCTGTAATTGTATTAACAATATATTGCTGACCATTAACCCAATTTTCATTTATTATAGTTTGCTCATCAAAAATATTACCGGTTGTTATTATAAAATTTGCTGCCTTGCCTTTTGTAAGTGAGCCCATTTCATTTTGTGCATTAATGGTTTGCGCCGGCAAAATAGTCAAGGCGGCTAGCGCAGTTTTTTCTGAAAGTCCGTATTTCACAGCCTTGCGTAGGTTTGTTAAAAAGTCGGCTTTGTTTTCAAGTCCTTCTGCTGTTAAACAAAATGGGATGCCTGCTTTTTCGAGCATTGCACAATTTGCCGGGGCCATTTCCCAGTGTTTTAAATCAGAAATGCTTAATAATTCTGCATCGTATGGGTCGCTTACATCCGGTGTTTTCGGGTAATTGAGTGGAATAATTAATGTTGCTCCTGTGTTTTTTATTTCAGTAATGCGTTGATATTCTGTTCCGCTTCCTTTCATTACAAATTGTATCCCGAATTCTTCACCAATTTTATCGGCACGTAATATTTCTAATTTTTCTTGAGTATCAAAAATTTGCACTAATGGTTTGTTACTGTTGATAGCAGCTAACGAAATATTCTTTTCAATTTTATTGCCTCCTTTTGCATACCAATCGGCATCATAAAATGTTTGTCGCAATAATGCAATACTGCCCATTTGTGACGATGGATAATCTTGCGTTGAACTTCCTTTACGCAATGAATAATTTGCAGTTACATTTTCCTTAATTAACATTTTACCTGCAACGTCATCACCCATAAATACTAGCGCACCTGTGCCTCTTACAACTCCATCTTGCCTATGTGTTACAACTGCGCCAAATCCTATACTTCTCCATTTTTTTGAAGCAGCAGTATCCGGTTTAAATACACTAAAGGCATTAAATTCAGGCGTTACTGCCTGATTCCAATTTGTTGCCTGCTCGTTATTATTTAACATTTGCGGCCCTCTTTCTTGGGCAGGATTTTCTTTTGCCGGTAATCCGTATGCTGCATTTAAATCAATAAATGATGGATAAATATATTTTCCTAATAAATCAACAATAACGGCATCTTTCGGAATTATTACACCGGTGCCAACTTCAATTATTTTTCCATTGCGAATAAGCAATGTTGCGTTTGAAATAGTAGTTGACGTATCAACCACCAACATTGCGTTTGTAAATGCAAATATTTTGTCGCGTTCATCAACAACACCATTTACAGGAAAGGTGCTTTGTGCAAAGCTTGTCAGTGAAATTAAACCGACTAAAATTAAAAACAGAATTTTTCTCATAATTGAAGATATAACATTGTTGAGCTGGATTAATATGCCGTAAAAACGCACTAAGATATAATTTCCCTAATAATTTAACTATTAAACCACTTATCATAATTTGACGTTTATACCGATATATGACATAAATGTGAGCCATTTTAACACATAAGTGCTGTAACTTTAACTCTCGGTATGCCCGGAAAAAAAATATTTCTAAGCTTCTTGTTCCTTTGGTTAACACAAAGTGCCTTCGCATTTCACATAATTGGCGGCGAAATGTACTATACGCGCACCACCGGAAATAATTTTGATATTACCCTAAAGCTATACCGCGACTGCTCTGCAGCTGAAGCGGCAGAATATGATGACCCGTTACAAATTTATATTTACAATGCCGCTGGTGTATTGGTTAACACCCTCAACATTAATTTCCCGGGTTCCGATTTGTTAGATGCGTCGATAAATAGTCCTTGCATTACCCTGTTCACCGACTTGTGTGTGCAAGAAGCAATTTTCACTGCAACCGTTAACCTGCCGCCAAGTGCGGGAGGTTATGACTTAGTTTACCAGCGCTGTTGCAGAAATTCTACTATCATTAACATTGTTGACCCAATGAATACCGGTGCAACATATAGCACCCATATCCCCGACCCCGCCGAAATTGTAAATTCAGGTCCCAGATTTTCAAATCGCCCGCCAATTGCCATTTGTGTTGGGTTTCCTTTTGAATTCGACCACGTAGCAACCGACCCTGATGGCGATGATTTGGTTTATGAATTCTTTACCACATTTACCGGTGCAAGTGCCGCTTTTCCTGACCCTGACCCGGCTCCGGCTCCACCTTTCGATGAAATTAACTTTTTACCACCATTCAACGAAGACTATCCTATAGCCTCCGATCCGGCATTTACACTTGATGCCACAACTGGTTGGCTGGAAGGAACACCATCTATGCTTGGCCAATTTGTTGTTGGCGTTGCCGTGAAGGAATTTCGAGATGGCGTATTAATTGGCACACATTATCGCGATTTTCAATTTAACGTTACCGACTGTGAACCTTCTGTTGCCGCAATTGCACCAAATGTGATTAGAAACTGCGATAACTATACCGTCGAATTTTCCAATGGCAGTTACGGAACCGATGAATTTTATTGGGATTTTGGGGTTGATGGTATTACTACCGATACCAGCACAGCAGAACTGCCAACTTATACTTATCCTGATTCAGGAACATATACTGTTATGTTGATTGCGTTTCCCGGACAAGATTGTTCAGACACAATTTATATTGATGTATTAGTTTATCCTGAGTTAATTGCAGATATAGATTTTGATAATACTTGCGCATTAGATGAGGTTGTATTTAACGACATCTCAACGAGTACTTACGGCACCCTTACTTCGTGGCAATGGAATTATGGCGATGGGTGGGGCAGTTCGGAGCAAAATCCAACCTATGCTTACGAAGAACCCGGTAATTATATGCTCATTTTTACTGTAACAAATAGTTATGGTTGCGTGGCCGAAATTTATGATACCATTACCATTTATCCGCTGCCATTTGCATTTTTTAGTGCTGATAATGCATGTGTAAACACTATTGGAACAGTAAACAATAATGCTGTAATTATTGCAGGAAACGAAATTGTTGATTTTGAATGGTATGCCCCTAACGGCGATGTTTTTACCACCGAATCATTCGACTATTATTTTGATACAGCCGGCGCTTACCTTTTCACATTAATAGTTACCAGCGACAAAGGATGCACAGACACCATTTCTGATACCATTTTTGTTCCGGAACCCGTAACAGCGGCTCCTTTAGTTGATGCTGTGATTTGCGAAGGCGATAGCATTCAACTTTTTGCAGACGGTGGTGATACCTATGAATGGTTTCCCGCAACTAATATCTCGGACCCATACATCTCCGACCCTTTTGTTTTTCCGACTGAAAATACTATTTATGCTGTAATTGTTTCAAATATTTGTTCCGCAGATACGGCTTTTGTAAACGTAAACGTATTGCCTGCACCAAATGTAATTGCAGGTCCCGATACTATTGTTTATAGTGGCAATCCTGTGCAAATGAATGCAACCGGCGGTTTTACTTATGTTTGGTCGCCCGAAGCCGGACTTAGCGATGCATTTATTCCCAACCCTATAGCTTTGCCCGATGAAACAACCCAATATATTTTAACCGGAACCGATGAATCAGGATGCTCAACCGTAGATACAGCCTTGGTTTACATCATTCCCGATTGCTTCCATTTTGTTACAATAAATGCTTTTTCTCCTAACGGAGATGGCATTAACGATAGATTCAGATTTATTACTGATGGTGATGATGAATTAGTTGGAATGGATATTTACAATCGATGGGGAGCCCTCATTTTTCAAACAAATAATATTGCGGATGGATGGGATGGAACCGACGGTAATGGCACTGAACAAGAGATTGGCTCCTATATTTTTAGAATCACAACCGAGTGCGATGGCATACTTCAATCATTAAGTGGCATCGTAACCTTGTTAAGATAGTTTAAAATGTTTACTTTTATCGCTTATAACCTATATAACCAATGAAAAATTTAAGGCTCTTTCTCCTCATCCCTTTTATTGCTTTCATAAGCCAGACAAAGGCATCGCACATTATCGGCGGTGAAATCACCTATGAATGTGTCGGAGTAAATCAATATCTTGTTACATTGATATTGTATCGCGACTGCACGAGTTTTACGCCTTTCGATAATCCGGCTTACATGTCGGTTTACACCCAATCAGGTACTTATGTGACCAATTTTACGCTAAATGCACCTGCAATAACCGATGTACCGGCCGAATCAGACAATCCTTGTTTGGATGCGCCGGATGACGTTTGCGTTGAACAGGCAATTTATACCAAAACTATCACGCTCGCTGCTTCAGACGAAGGTTATATCCTTGTTTATCAGCGTTGTTGCCGTAATGCCGGTATTGTAAATATTGAAACTCCTGATGATATTGGAGCAACATACACCCAAGAAATTCCGCCAAATGGCGATGTTGAATGTAATAATTCACCGGTGTTTAATGACCTACCACCAACTGTAATTTGCATCGATGATGCAATTGTATTCGACCATGGCGCTACTGACCCTGATGGTGATTCATTAGCTTATTTTTTCTTTTGGCCATATATCGGTGCATCAGCATTTGATCCTGCACCAACAATTGCTTCAGCACCACCTTATGGCGGAGTGAGCTGGGTTGCAGGTTTCGACGAATTTTATCCGATTGATGCACTGCCTGCTTTTAATATTGATTCGGAAACCGGGTTACTTACAGGTACTGCCCTTTCGGAAGGAAGATATGTTGTTGGTGTTGTTTGCAAAGAGTATCGCGATGGCGTTTGGTTAGGTGATCATATTCGTGATTTCCAATTTAATGTGGTTACCTGTACTCCTGCAATTGTTGCACAAATGGATATAGATGATATTGTATTTGATGATACCACTCCCGAAGATGTTTATTTAAATTGCTCCGATTTCAACGTGATTTTTGATAATTTCAGTGTTGGCGGTGAATCTTATGAATGGCAATTTGGTGATGGCGCAACTTCTACACTTGAAGACCCAACGCATGTTTACGCCGACACAGGAACTTATTTTGTGTTGCTGATTGTTAACCCGGGCTTTGTTTGCGCTGATACTGCAATTGCAGAAATACATCTTTATAATACACTTACTGCAAATTATACATACACAGCAGGCTGTTCAGGAACTCCTGTTGTATTTAACGATATTTCAAATTCTACCGAAGCAGGTGAAATTATTTCATGGGATTGGAATTTTGCCGATGGTTCAACTTCTACCCTCCAAAATCCGGAACATGAATACGCTGATGGCGGAACTTATTCTGTTGCTTTAACAGTAGTTACCGACAAAGGATGCCAGTCAACCGTTATTTATGAAATATTAGTAGAACCGGGTCCGGATGTTAGTTTTAACGTAGATGATGTTTGCCAAAATATTGAAGCTGAATTTATTAATACCACTACAATCACTACAGGAACAATAAGTTCATATAGTTGGGATTTTGGTGATGGCATAACGAGCACCGAAGATGAACCATTTCATTTATACTCAGCTCCCGGAACTTATACCGTAACTTTAATTGCTTTCTCATCAAACGGTTGCTCCGATACGCTTACGCAGGAAATTTATATCGGTGAACTGCCATTTGCTGATGCAGGACCTGACCAAACTGTTGAATATTTGGAAACTTTCAGTTTAGACGGAAGCGGTGTTGGAACTTTTGAATGGACGCCTGTGCTGATTGGTTTGTATGCATCGTTTTCTGATTACAATATCTCAAATCCAACAGTTGAACTAGAGCAAACAACAACCTTTACCTTAACGGTTACCAGCCCGGATGGTTGCACAGAATCTGACCAAGTAACCATATTTGTTGAAGACTATCCAATTGTTGAAGTGCCTAATGCTTTTTCACCAAATAGCGATGGCTCCAACGATGTAATTAATTTATATTTCCACGACATCTCAAAATTGGAAGAATATACCATTTATAACCGCTGGGGAGAAATTGTTTTCTCTACCAATGACCTTACAACCGGTTGGAATGGAAAAATCGACAATAAAGAAGATGCTGATATGGGAACATATGTTTACTTTATTCGCGCTTATGATTTGGATGGCGGTTTAGTGGAACGACAAGGAAATATTATCCTCGTGCGATAATATTTTAAGAATATTTATACATGAATAAGTAGCTTTGCACTGAATTTTTTTCAGGATGAAAAAGCTACTTATTTTTTTTGCGGTTATTGCCGGATTTGCAATTACAAGCTGTAATAGTAACAGGAGCGATGCTCCAAAAACGGTCGCCGTTACCGAATCGTCACCGGGCAAAGATGTGTTTACAAAATATTGCCGCCTCTGTCATGGAAGTAAAGGCGACTTAGGATTAAGCGGTTCCGCCAATTTGACAATTACAGCACTATCATTAGAGGAAATTAAACAAGTAGTTATAAACGGCAGAAAGGCAATGCCGGCCTGGGGTCATCAACTCACACCGCAAGAAATTGATGAGGTTTCTGCATACGTGTTGACTTTGAAAAATTAACAATTAAATGATTAATGAAAATCGGTACCAAGTAATTGGCGTAATGTCGGGAAGCTCGTTAGATGGACTCGATATTGCATACTGTGAAATAAAAATTGGTGATACCAATTCATTTACTATTGTTGCGGCACAAACAATTAAATATTCCAACGAATTAAAATCTTTTTTCAGTAAAATAATTCCCGATATACGGCAAATGTATATCGCAGAAAATGATTTTTTTTCGCGATTTGTTGCCGATGCCATTTTGCAATTCAAGCATAATAATAATATCAATAAAGTAGATTGCATAGCATTACACGGTCACACCGTTTTTCATTACCCGGCGCAAGGAAAAACGTGTCAACTCGGCGACGGAAAATTAATTGCAGATTTAACCGGAATTACAACCATTATTAATTTCAGACAAGCAGATATCGATGCCGGAGGGCAAGGTGCGCCATTAGTGCCTTTGTGCGACGAATTGTTTTTTGGCGCTTACAGTGCTTGTTTGAATATTGGTGGTATTGCCAATATTTCGTTTGCAACACCAAATGGTAGAATTGGATTTGATATTTGCGGCGCTAATCAATTACTTAATTATTTGGCTAATACAGTTGGTCTCGCTTTTGATGAAGATGGTGAATTAGCTGCTGCAGGAATTGTTGATGAGGAACTGCTTGCTGCATTAAACGGCAGCCCGTTTTTTAATCAGCCGTACCCCAAATCATTAGATAATCATTATGTAAGAAAATATTTTACCGAACGATTAGCCGCATCAGTTTTGCCATTAAACGATAAATTGGCAACCGCTACATTTCATATCGCACAGCAAATTGCAAAGGTTATTATTGAGCATAAAGTATCAATACCGAGTGATTATAAATTGTTGGTTACCGGTGGAGGCGCCTTTAATAAATTGTTAATTAAAAATATCGAGCAATTGGCAAATGTGAGCATAAACAATGCATCTGATCAGTTAATTGAGTATAAAGAATCATTGGCAATGTGTTTAATGGGCGTGCGTAAATTGCGCAATGAAACCAATTTTTTACCATCGGTTACCGGTGCTAAAATGGCTGTAAGTGGAGGAGAAATTTCTTTGCCAACTATTAACAAATGAATATAACAAAATAAAATGCATATTTTTAAACCTTAAGCAACTTAATAGTTGAAAAAGGTTTGATGCAAATTAACTAATGATTTTAGTAACAGGAGCAAATGGTTTAGTTGGAAGTTATCTCTGCAGATATTTATTACTGCAAGGTAAAACGGTACGTGCATTAAAACGACACAACAGTAACATGCGTTTAGTTGCAGATATCGCCAATAAAATTGAATGGGTTGATGGCGATGTAAACGATTTGGCAAGCTTGGAAATTGCCATGGAAGGTGTCGACCAAATTTATCATTGCGCTGCTATTATTTCTTACACGAAAAAAAATCACGACAGTTTAATGCGTGTGAATGTAGAAGGCACTGAAAATATCGTTAACTTATCGTTAGATTTTGGGATAAAAAAATTAGTGCATGTAAGTTCTATCGCTGCATTGGGCAAATCAGGTAAAGACGAAGAAGTTGTAACTGAAGCAACGCCTTGGGATAGAAAGAATTTAACTTCCGATTATTCGGTAAGTAAATTTCTTGCAGAAAGAGAAGTGTGGCGCGGAATAGCCGAAGGTTTAAATGCAGTTGTTATAAATCCTTCCATTATAGTTGGCGCAGGAAATTGGGATAGCGGTTCATGTAAATTATTTACTACTGTTTACAATGGCTTTAAATATTATACCGAGGGCATTACCGGTTATGTAGATGTGCGTGATGTAGTTAAAATTGCTTATCAATTAATGGAAAGTAACATCAGCGGTGAGCGCTATATTTTAAATGCAGAAAATGTTACTTATCAAACATTTTTAACAACCATTGCACAACATTTAAAAGTTACCGGCCCAACGGTTAAAGCCAGTAAAACCTTGTCGGGAATAGCTTGGCGACTTGAATGGTTGAAGTCGTTGTTTACAGCAAATGAACCTTCAGTTACCAAACAAACGGCTGTAATTGCCAATAAGAAAGTGTTTTATGAGCATACAAAAATTGTAGCAGCCCTTAATTATAAATTTATTCCTGTTAGCAACAGCATTGCTGATGCCGCAAAAAGTTTTAATGCTGAAAAAATAGATAACCATTTTCATCCGGTACAATTTTAATATGCAAGATATTAAACATATTATTTTCGATTTAGACAATACGCTCTGGGATTTTTCAGGCAACTCGAAACGTATTCTTGCTGATATTTTTGAATTATTAGATTTACAAAACGAAGGCATTCCCGATTTCGAAAAATTTCATCAGCAATATAAATTTCGCAACGAATTCTTATGGCAGGAATACGGTCGCGGCAATGTGAGTAAAGAAGATGTGCGCTTAAATAGATTTTACGTAACCTTTAACGACTTTGGTGTAGACAATTACGTGTTGGCTAATAAAGCTGCCGACCATTATGTGTATCATACGCGCCGTCAAACCAATTTATTGCCAAATGCGGTAACAGCATTAAATCACCTCAAGCAGAAATATCAATTACATATTATTACAAATGGATTTGATGAGGTGCAATATTTTAAATTAGAAAATACCGGATTACAAATTTATTTCGATACCATTACTACTGCAGAAGCAGCGAATGCATTAAAGCCGGACATTCGCATTTTTGAACATGCATTGCGCAAAATTGATACTGAACCGCATAACTGCTTGTTTATTGGCGATTCGCCGGAGGCCGATGGGCATGGTGCTATAAATGCAGGCATGTCATTTATTTGGCTCAATACTGAAAACAAAGCAAACGAATTTAATTTTGTTGAAGTTACCGATTTAGGGGAGCTGCTTGAGTTATTATAATTGTTTGTATGATGTGTTTGTTTCCCGCAATTCCGATTGCATCGGAACGCAAAAGAACCCGCGCGGAGGTCACAAAATCCATACGACGAACCCAAATGTATCACATTATACCAAAAAAAAATCCCGCATTACTGCAGGATTTTTAAAATATCTAAATCTGAAAATTATTTTTCAGGTGTTTCATCTACTTTATCTGATTCCGGTTTAGCAGCACTTGTGCTGATAGCGGCAGATTTGCAATGTTCGTCACCGGCTTTTGCAGCAGATGCATCAGCACCAGGCTTAGCGCAGCATGAACCTGCTTTTGCAACAGGAACTACATTTGTTGATGCATCAGCAGTGGTAACCGCAGCAGCAGCAGACGTTGATGTTGAAGCATCAGCACTTCCTTTAGCACAGCATGAAGCCGTTTTTGCTTCAGACGAACATTTTACGTCCGAACCCATATCTGTAGCCTTTACAATTGGCGTTGCTTCCTCAGTTGCAGTTGATGTTGCTGTTTGAGCAAATGACACTGTGATTCCCATGGTCATCACAAAAGCGAATACTAGTATTTTTTTCATATTAAACGTTTTTAGAATTATACAATAAAATTAAGCCTTTTATTTGTTTCTAACAACTCGAGCAATAACAGTTTGGCCACCTTTAACTTTTTCGCCAATATTTACCTCAACTTTCGAATCTAACGGCAAATATAAATCTACCCTTGAGCCAAACTTGATAAAGCCAAACTCGGCACCTTGCGTAACTTCATCGCCTTCCTCTACATAGAACTTAATTCTTCGTGCAACAGTTCCCGCAATCTGACGCATTAAAATCTCCATGTTATCGTCCTCATCCTCAATTACATACGTTGTACGTTCGTTTTCAGTTGATGATTTCGGGTTCCAAGCCAACAAGTATTTTCCGGGGTGATATTTAAAATATTTCACCTGTCCGCTAATCGGTGTGCGGTTAATATGCACGTTTTTAACGCTCATGAAAATAGACACCTGCAGCCTGCGATCTTTAAAATACTCGTTTTCGGTAGTTTCTTCAATTACAACCACTTTGCCATCGGCAGGCGCAATAATGGCTCCTTCTTCGTTAAACAGACGGCGCTTCGGGTTGCGAAAAAACATCATCACAAACAAAATGCCTCCCAAAGAAGCTATCAAAATCAGAGTGTTAAACAATTGCTCTTCTGGCAAAAAATAGTGAGTGGCAAAGTTCAAAACCACCAAAAAGGTTAGAAAAGCAAGAATAATTTTACGACCTTCCTTATGAATGAGTCTAAGCATAGTTATTGTTCCCGTTAATACAGCGGGGATGCAAAGGTAATACAAATTGCACTTGTAAAATGTTCAATACCTATTAAACTAAGTTAAAGAAGTTCAAAACCCACAGATAAGCCAATGAAAACGGCACTGCTATCACAAACCCGTCGAAACGGTCTAGAAACCCGCCATGACCGGGCAAAATGCTGCCGCTGTCTTTGATGTGTATGCTCCTTTTCAGCAGCGATTCGGCTAAATCGCCCAAAGTGGCACTCAAAGATACAATTATCGCCCAAACCATCCATTGAAACAGGGTTAGGTCGTCAAACAGGAAGCTCATTATAACCGCACAACCAATGGTCATCAACATGCCTCCCCAAAAGCCTTCCCAGGTTTTTTTAGGTGAAATACGCTCAAAAAGCTTCGTTTTGCCAAAAAGGCGACCAGCAAAATAGGCAAATGAGTCGTTAAACCAAACCATAAAAAGTAGTCCTACAGCGAACCAAGTGGTTATGCCATCCTCCTCTAAACCGTAATTGATGTAACTGCCGAATGCCATCGGAATATAAAAAATGCCTAGTATGTTTAATCCAATATGTTGAAACGGATTGTCGCGATTATAAAACACTTCCGCAATTAAAAATCCCACTAAAAAAACAATATTTATACCCCCAATCAAGTTGATAAACCGAGCGTTAAAAAAATCGTTGTTTTGAATTAATATAAATATTAAACCAACCAGAATTGCATAAACAATTTCGAAAACCGGTTTTTTTGAAGAAAGGTTTCTTACAGTGCGCATGTATTCAAAGTGTGTTGCAGTACCAATTAAACCAAATACAATAACAAATGCCCACGCATCTAAAAATATGCTGCCTATAATAACGCCTGCACCAATTAATCCTGTAATTATTCGTAATACTAAATTATTCATTCGGGTAAATTATAAATAAAATCAATTGCTTCTTCTGCTTGATTAAAGTGAACATATAATGCAACATCACCGGGTAACATACCTTCGCCATATGGTTGCACCATTTTGTCGAATAGCACAACATAAATATTTGCCTCTTCTAACATCTCCTTAATGTACATCGCTTTCATCTTGTCCGCCGTCGAGTACACCATCATCCAATCTTTTTCCATCTGCAATACTTAAGCTTGTTTCGGTGCGTTTAAAATAACGCAGCAGTAAATATAAAAAAGGAACTGCAATTAAGGCAGCCCAAAGGTTTGAGGTTTCTGCAATGTTTGTTTCAATATAGCCTTTGTTCATCAAGTAATAAGCAACTACTGTTGCCGTGTTATTAATAAAATGTGCTACAATGGCACTCCATAAACTTCCGCTGTAGTAATATAAATATCCCATTAAGGCACCCATTAATAATCGCGGAAAAAATCCAAAGAATTGAAAGTGAATAAAGCTAAAAATAAATGCAGCAATCCAAATGGCAACATGCGGGTTTTTGCTCCACTTAAAAAATAAATTTTGCAATACACCTCTAAAAAATATTTCTTCGCCAACAGCAGCCAATAAACCAACAATTAATAAATTGACAATAAATCCGGTAAAAACAGTAGTGCGCAAAAACACTTCTGTTTGTATTTTGGCTTGGTCTTCAAAACTGCGCATGGTTGCTTCTAAAGCTGCACTATTTTGGGGTAGATGTAAAGTTTGATTCCATTCATACACCACACTTATTATGGCACCCGACGCAAATACAATTAATAAAATGGTTAAATAATTAAACGACTTAATACTTTTATCGAGCGATAAACTTTTAATGGCATTTTCGCCGGTTAAATAAAGGTATAAAAGTGCAACCAAAATAAAACGGCCAAATGAAGTGCCAAATTGATATATTTTTAACGCATGTTCTTGTTGCAACGAAATTTCATCAACCGAATTAATTTTCTCAAAACCGCTAATAAATCGCAAAAAATCCATGCCGGGATAAATGGCATTTATTATTTCTACGGTTACCAGCGCAAAAGTATATTCTCCAATCAGGTAAATGCCTAATAATATGAGCAATTTGCCAATCCAGGGTATATGTTGAATGCTTCCTCTCAAACAGGTTATATTTCGTGTAAAAATAGGAAATTGAACGCATCCATTCCGCTCGTTGTTGCCTATACGCTTATAAACCTTAACTTTGCAGAGTAATGCCAAAAATCGGAGATATTAACTTACCGGAATTCCCAATTCTGCTAGCGCCAATGGAAGACGTGAGCGATCCGCCATTCCGTGTGCTGTGCAAGGAGTTGGGTGCCGATTTAATGTATACCGAGTTTATTTCTACCGAAGGCCTCATCCGCAACGCGGAAAAAAGCCTGAAAAAGCTCGAATTTTATGAGGAAGAGCGCCCAATTGGCATTCAAATTTTCGGTGCCGACATAGAAGTAATGAAAGGTTGTGCCGAAATTGTAGAACAAGCCGGTCCCGATTTGTTGGATATCAACTTCGGTTGTCCGGTTAAAAAAGTGGTGTGTAAAGATGCCGGTGCAGGCATTCTGAAAGATGTTCCCCGCATGGTTAGGCTTACTGCCGAAATTGTTAAAGCAACAAAATTACCGGTAACCGTTAAAACGCGATTGGGTTGGGACGATAATTCTAAAAATATTATGGAAGTTGCCGAACGCCTGCAAGATATCGGTATTAAAGCACTAACCATTCACGGCAGAACGCGCGCGCAAATGTATAAAGGCAGTGCCGACTGGTCGTTAATTGGCGACGTAAAAAACAATCAACGCATACAAATTCCAATTTTTGGAAACGGCGATATTGATTCACCGCAAAAGGCATTGGAAATGAAAAACTGTTATGGGGTAGATGGCATTATGATTGGCCGCGCAGCAATTGGTGCACCTTGGGTTTTTCGTGAAATAAAACATTATCTCGCAACCGGCGAAATTTTACCTCCACCAACCATAGCCGAACGGGTTGATATTTGTAGAAGACATTTAATAAAATCTATTGAATGGAAAGGACCTGTTTTGGGCATTCTCGAAATGCGCAGGCATTATACCAATTATTTTAAAGGCATTGCTAATATTAAACATTTTCGCAATCAGCTGGTAACATTAAATACCTTGGAAGAAATTGATGAGGTGTTGATGGAAATTTCAAGACTTTCTGAAGAATTGGTTTTTGTGGGTTCGTTATAAAAAGTGTCAACGCAATATAATGCTATGCTACTTGTCAGAACTTTTGCATATTAATTGTTATATTTGATTAGTAAAGTAATTTGCCATGAAAATATTTTTACTATCCTGCTTTCTTTTGAGCGTTCAATTTACCTTTGGACAAACAAATGAATTTGCGCCGGTTGGGGCAAAGTGGTGGTACGATTTTTCAGATGGTTCTGCCGAAGGATATAAATTGCTTGAATCTATAGGTGATACTATTATTGGGAGTAAAAATTGTCGCGTAATTGGAAGCACTCTTTATAAAAAAGATTTAGCATACCCCGCACCTACAGTTGATACAGTAAAACAAGATAATATATATGTTTATTCTGATTCCGGAGTAGTTTACAGCTTCACAATGGGTATGTTTTATCAATTGTATGATTTCAATTCAAGTATAGGAAATGTATGGGAGGTTGGTGGCGTGTCAACCGATGGAATATGTGATTCGGTAGGAGAAGTGGTGGTTGACAGTGTTAATTTCATTACCATAGGCGGTTTTGAACTATTGCAAATGCATACAAGTGCTGTTGGAGCCGATTATTGGGGATTTGGGTCTAAAGCAATTCTTGAAAAAATTGGCTCACTAAATTATTTATTACCTATTCCTTCTAATTGTCTATTTGATTTTTATCCAGGAGGACCATTACGATGTTATTATGACAATACTATTGGTTATTACCAAATTGATTCGAGTATTACTTGCGATTTTGTTACAGAAATACCGGATGAATTTAGCGAACCTTCTTTTTATTTATGGCCTAATCCAATAAATAATTTGTTGAACGTGTCACTTGAAAATGAAATGCAAAATTGTTTGCTTAGCATTTTTAATTTACAAGGAGAAAAATTATATTGCAATGAAATGAAACAATCGGTAATACAAGTTGATATGTCTCATTATCCAAGTGGTATATATGTGATTGAGATGTCCGCTTTTCCTATTTATTTAAACTACAAAATTATAAAGCTATAAAGTTGGATACCTTTTTAAAATTCAATTTTTTTTATTTTCAAATATGCACTTGCTTTAAAAAAGTCCCGCTTCGTTGAACAAAGTAATACTAATAGATATTGCTTGTCCTGCAAGTTTATCATCCCGAAATTAATAACAATAAATCAGCAGTATCATTTTCAATTACTATTCCTCTAAAAGAATAACATCCTAAAATTATAAGTAGCAACAGGTCGATTTCATTTTAAAATATAACTTAATTATTCCCCACTAATCGATTAAACAAATCGCCATACACATACAACTGTCGTGTAATGGTTTGGAGATATTTAGCTTCAGCCGTGATTTGTTTATTGCCGCTATTCAAAAGATATAATTCGCGATTGTTTACCAAAAAGAGGGAACTCTCACCCATGAGCAACTTAGCCTCTTCAGCTTGTAACAGCACTTCAGCATTGTTATACAGTGCTCGATATAATTCTTGCTGCTGCCTAAGTATTTCAGTTTCGCTATCAAGAACTACCGATTTAAGGCTCAGTTCGTTTACCGTTATCTGACGTTGAAAATCGGTATCCCACATTTTTACCTTGTTTATTTCTAAAGCGGCGCGCTCTTGTCTCAAAAACAATGGATAATTAAACTGTAATCCAAATTGATAATTCGATGGATCCAGTGTGTTGAAAATAGAAACAGATGGTGGTTGCAAAATGTTATAATGCACCGAAAGTTTGGGCAATAAATACTGTTGTTGCATCTTGCGCTCCAGCGATAGCGATTGCAGCATAAAATTATACGACATTACTTCCGGATGATTCATCCAATCGGGCAAAGCCGGTTCCGGAATAAACAAGGCAATACTGTCGAGTGGAACGGGCACTTGATCTTCACGCAAACGCAAAGGTGCTGTTTCCGGCGACCATAAATAACTATTCACTTTATTTATCGCGTAAACATATTGTATAAATGCCTCATTAAATGCAGTCGTGCGGTCTTGCAATTGCATAAAGGCTTCCAGCGTATCTATTGCAGCTATATCGCCTTGCAGATGCAATTGTCGCGTGCTTTCATATCTGATGCGTGCAGCTTCAATAAAATCTTGTTGCATGTTCATGATAGCATATTGCTGCGCCCATTTAATATAATCGGTCATTGCCTCATAAAACAGATTGTTGAGTTGTAAAAGTTGCTCATTGCTGTTTGCCGATTGCAATAATTTTGCTTGCGCAATATCAATTTGCCTGCGGTTATTCCAAAATGATTGTATTACATCCATTTTTACACCTGCTTTCAAAAGGCCTTCATCCGGAATATTCTCACTTGGATTTAAAAAATCACCACTGTTTTGCATATGCCCTAAATACATATCAATACCTCCCCAAACGGGAATATACAAATTGGTATTCCACTGCCTGTAATACAATTTATCGGCATACTCTTTTTGCATTGCTGCTGATTCAATATACGGATCAAATGCACCACGTGCCGATTGAAGCGCTGCATCTGCCGAAACAATTAACAAATTAGTTTGCTTAACCACAGGGTGGTGCATACGGATGGTTTGTAAAAATTCGTCCGGCGTAAATTGTACCGATTGTGCATTTGTTTTATACAAAGCACCACACAAAATGGTAATAACAAAAAAGATTCTGGTCATCATTTTTCTCCGACTTCTTTTTGTGTATAAAAATTAGGTGGGAAGCCATTTAATCTTCGCCATGCCTCGTACCACGCAGGTACTTCATTCAATAATACATAAGCCTGAGAACCGGCACCAATGCGCAACTGCTCGGGCCATGGCTTTTCATCATTATTAGGGAAAACAATCATGCGATATAATCCATTGCTGCTGATGTATTGGTCGATGGCTACAACTTCGCCGCTAAATACACCATACGATGCATCAGGCCATCCTGTAAATACAATTGATGGTATACCATCAAAAAATAATTGCACCGACTGTCCTTTTTGCATTAGCGGTAAATCGGTAGGTGATACATAAAGTTCAACTGCCAAGTCGTAAACAGCAGGCATAATGGTGAGCATTATTTCATCTTCTTTTACCACACCGCCAACACCTTGTTGCAGTATTTTAGTTACATAACCTGCCTGATCAGCTGTTATAAAATACATGCCATTGCGAATTTGTAAATTGGTAAATTCGTTTTCCAATTTGGCAAGCGAAGCATCTGCATCATAAAAGCCCGACATAGTTCCTAATTGCTCTGCTTGTGTCTTTAATATTTTTTCTTGATATTCTTGTTCTACCGAAATTAATTCTACTTGCGCATTTGTAAGCGCTGCTTTGCTGCTCAAGAATTTACTTTCGGCACTAATCATATATGCTTCCGCATCTTGCAGTTTTTGTTTTTTTTCTTCCCAATCAGTAAGCGATTTCAATCCTTGCTTATACAATTGATCCATACGGTCAAACTGCTTTTTGGCAATTCCAAACTGCGATTCGGTTGCTTGAAGTGAAATGCTGTCGGCCTGCACTTTAAGCTCCGCTTGCTGAATATAATTGCGCGTTTGCGCCAATTTTAAATCGCGCACTTGTTCAATGGTTTGGCTTTGGTTGGTTAGGGCGCCGGCTTTATCGGCATAAGCTTGGGCTGATTGAAATTTGGCATCCATTTGAGCGCGTGTTCTATTCAACAAATCCGGATCGATGTACTTTTCTTTTACCTCCGACAAAAACACCAACGTGTCGCCGGCTTGCACATAATCACCTTCTTTTACATACCATTTTTCAATCTTGCCCGGAATAAGTGTTTGCACATCTTGTGGTCGTTGGCCCGGGTTGCGACCTATTACCTCGCCTTTGGCGCTTATGTTTTGTGTCCAAGGCAGAAATAAGGCACCCAACATTAATATGATTATGCCTATGAGTAAATTTCTTACCAGTTTAGAGCGAGCGTAATCTTTTATTACACTGAACGATCGGTATTTACTCGTTGATATTTCAAGCGGACGATCATTAGAACTAATATTCATAGTGGTTAAACTTAAAAGGATTATTTATTTGTTCGAATGCTTTCTACGCGACCATTTTTAAGAAAAATTACGCGATCATATTGATCGAAATGTGCCGTATTATTGGTAACTGCCACAAGCGTCCAAGGGGCATCCTTGCGCAGAAATTCTTGCCGTATTTTGTCGCGCGTTAATTTATCGATGCGTCCCATGCCATCTTCAAACAAGATTAGCCTTGGCTCTTTTGCCAGACATCTTGCAAGTTTAATTTTCATGCGCACACTTTTTGTTAGTCGTTTATCTTCTGTAATAAGCATGGTGTCGAGACCCTGTGGCAATTGATTCACAAATTCTGTTAATGATACTTGCTGTAATATGCCTGCCATTTTTTGTTCGGAGATGTCATTACCTAATGCGATATTTTCACGCAGTGTATGTTTGAACACTTCTGTTTTGGAGATATTTTCTGCAATCATTTCGCGCACCGCATCCAGCTGAAGGTGTTTCAAATTAATTCCGTTGTAGTAAACCGCTCCGGTATAATCTTGATAGAAAGTAGCCAACAAGTAGAGCAGCAAACTTTTCCCGGTTCCCTGCTCGCCTGCGATACAAACTTTTTCACCCGGCTGTATCTTTAAATTAATTCCGTGCAAAGCGAAATCAACGTTGTCTTCAAATTTATAGCTCAAGTCTTTAATCTCTATCCCAATGCCACTTTCAGAAGTAAAATGCTTGTCGCCTTGTTCTTCGGTTTCAATCGAGGTAATTTCATTCACCTTTTCAACTGCCACTAACGTGTCATAGATATGCTCAACAGATAACATAATTTTTTCTAACGAGGCAATGATTGTAAGGATGGTAATTTCAGCTGCAACGAACTGACCCACATTGATGCGCTGGTTTATTACAAGCAAACCACCTAAGACGAGCAACATGGCAGTAACCAACACTTTATAATAAATTAAACCATTATACTGCTTTAATAAAACATTAAAATGATCCATTCTTGCGCGCAGATAATTCGATGAAATTTTATCAATTTTTTGCAGAAACATGGTGTTATCAGATGCTAACTTGATAGTTTCGAGCGAACGAGCGCCCTCCTGAATCCAAGCTACAGTCTGATATTTATAATCTGATTCTATTTTGCTCGTAGTTACACCCTTTTTGAATGTATAGCGGAATAGGATATAAAAATATATTACCGAAACCAGCGAAACCAACATAAACTGTATGTCGTAAATTGATAATAATATAAGTCCAAAAATTACCTGAGTAGATGCAATGGAAAAATCGATTAACACCTTCGACAGTTTTCCTTGAATGGTTAAAATATCAATAAACCGATTTACCACTTCGGGTGCATAACGGCTGTCAATAGACTCCATTTTCCATTTGGGCATAAGGCTGCCCACTTCAAAAACAGAGTGCAAATAAATCTTCTGCCTTAAACTTTCCACCACTTTAATCTGAAATACCTGAACGTGATAGGCAATAGCAACCCCAATAAGCACCACAAAAATCATCACCACCCAAGAGGTGGTAACCTGGCCGGTCATAATTAGGTTGGTGATGGTTTGTATGCCCAAGGGAATCGAAAGCATAATCAAACCATTTAAAAAAGCCAGTACATAAATACTGGTAAGCTCCTTCTTGTGTGGCCGAAGCATCAGCCACAATTTGCCAAATGCGCCGTAATGTGGGGGTTGAGTGTCTGTGATTGCCATTATGATAGTATTAATACCAACTATAACAGTAATACTATCATTTAGTTCACTGTATGAATTGTTTTTGTTATTAAATCTGCTAAGTTATCAAAGCTACTTATTTTATAAATGTAAAGTGTTATTTGGATTATTAACCAAATGTGCAAGGTTTTCTAGGACGAGACACTCATCATCGTCCTACTATACATAATTAATGAACACGCTTGATAAGAAGCCATAAACTACTTTTGATATTGAACGCCACGAATTACTATCAAACAAAAGAATTTCAATTGTATTTTCAACGATAATTAACAAGCCGATATAACTTAGCACGGGATGTACTTTACCGTTCTTCATTTTATCCCATATCCACGCAAACACAATAAAGCTATCAGCTAAAACAACTGCAAACCAAATGTCAGGTCGTGCTACTGACGGAAAGTAGTGACGAAAACGAAACCATGCAGGCCAAAGAACAACAATAATTGCAAGGAGCATAAACCTTTTATGCCGCTCAGGTTTTTTACGATTGACTATTGCAGCGAAAACAAGAGCAAGGAAAATAATTGCTGCTGTGCAAAGTCCTAAAATTGAAGAAATTGCAGTGTCTCCTAATCCTTCCTTCAAATCTCTTTCTACTTGGAAAACTCCTGCTGGAAGTAAGGTTATTGCAACACCCAAAGCAAGGAAAATACCCAAATAGCCAAGTGCCATGTGAATGCGATAGCTTTTGAAGTGAATCAGATTCGTTTGTATTAAGTATAGAATTATCCAACTGAAAGCAAAAGTGCCATGTAAGTAAATTACAAAGGGTGCTTTAAATGTCCCTTCTGATAAAGGCATAATAAATGTTGTCGCAAATCCAACTAATACAGCAAATAATCCAATCCATCCCATAATGAGAAAGAATGATGGCTTGTTTCTTCTATTGGTTACTTCAGGCATAATTAGTCGTTTGTTTTTGTCTGTTAGTTTCTTGCATAAAGTTATTGCATTTACGGAGGTCGCCCAAGCATGACGCATTACGTGCAGCAGATTTTCGAAGGCGGGGAAGGCAATTGAAAATCTTTAATAAAAATGCGTAGTTTTAGGTTATCGAAAATTATTCTGAAGAAGTCGCAGCCTTGCTGGCACAAATGTGCTTGTTATGTGCGGTTTATTCGGAGGTTAATTAAACGTCAAAGTTTAATCGTCAATTCCAAGTGTCCCCCCAAACCAAGTTCCACTATTTTTTGTAATGTCGAAATGCGTACCTCTTTAATATTGTTTTCGATTTTAGAAATATAGCCTTTATTTGTTCCGCATTTTAATGCAAGTTCTTCTTGAGTCATTCCTTTCTTTAGTCGTGCTTGTTGTATTAAAACACCAAGTTCAAATGCTTTAAAGCCCTTCTCAAATTTATCACGTTTTGCCGTCCCTTTTTTACCATATTGTTCTTCTACAAATTGGTCAAGGGATTTCGAATTATTTTTCTTCTTCATATTCTTTTTTAATTTTTAAAGTTTTTTCAATCTCCGACTTAGGTGTTTTTTTGCGATTTTTTCTGAAATCCATTTGCAAGAACGATCAATTTTCCTTCATCAAAGAAGCAAAATATTCGAAATATATCGCCACCCTGTTGAACTCTTATTTCATAGAGTCCTGCTGTGCCCTCAATATGTTTTAAATAGTCTTCAGGCACTTGTTTTTGACTCTCAATTATTCTGAAAGTCCAAAGTATTTTGTCTTTTACTTTTTGCTTCTGTTTTGTGTAGAAGTTAGTAAAATAATCCTTAAACAAAACCACCGTTCTCACTTTCTCAAATCCCATCCTGGGCAAAGATAGGAAAGTTGTCTGAAAGAGCAACTAATATTTAGAAAAAAAAGTTCGTACATGAGTCCAACCGGAAGAGTAGTTTATTGCGGGTAGATTTAAGAATTTTATGTTTTCTGGCCATTCTAAAATCGCATAAAATGGTTTGCAAATTTTCGAAGGAGGGGATTTTCAGCACAAATGTTTATTCGGAGCGTGAAACCCTACTATTGCAAAGCTGTTATCGGTTGCTCTACTTTAGTTCGTCATTGTGAATTTTTCAAATGTAGTCCCATTAAATTTATAAGTTCCGTTTTCATGTGTTCCAAGCCATAACTCACCATTATTGTCTTTATAAATAGAAAACACGGTAATGTCTTTGCCATTATTTTTTACAGGGTAATGTGTTATTTGTTTACCACTATTACGCCAGACCCCTTGGTTGTAAGTTGCCATCCATAAGTCATCATTATCATTTTCTATAGAGATAATGGCAACTAAATCTCCGTCTTTCTTTCCATCTAAGCTACCTATTCCCTTTTCTTTTACATAATTAGTTACAATCTCTTGTCCATAAATATTGTAGCGATACAGCGTGTTGCTGAACCAAAACTTGCCATCGCTGTCTTCGATAATAGAACGAATGCCAAAACCTGTTTCAACATCAAACTCCAATTCTTTTTCAGAAAGCCAGGTAAAAGTTTTTCCGTTATACATGCATACACCTAGCGCAGCTGTTCCAAACCAAACATTTCCCCTGCTGTCTTTATATATGATGTAAACGTCATAGGGACTATAATTCACATTAGGGAATTTTGCAAAATAGTCATCACCTTCTTTGGTTGCAGGAAATTTAAGTCGGTGTAAATATTTGCCATCATAACGATAAACACACCCCGAATCCTGATTGCTCTTAAACCACAAATCATCAGGTTCTAACTTCCATTCATTATTCGGATTACTTGTCGTGCTGACCTTGATGAAATTATGTCCATCGAATTTGCTTATTTCTCCACGGTTATTGAAATAAATATTTCCCGGTTTGTCTTCCTTAATTTCATCAATTCTGTTGTTTGGCAAACCGTGTTTTGTTGTATAATTTATTAATATTTTTCCATCATATCTATACACTCCGCTTTCCCAGCTGCCAAACCAATAAATATTTTTTTTATCTTGATAAACAACCATTATACTGCTACCTAGTTCTTTTACTGTGTCGCCTTTTGCAAATTGTTCACTAAACTGTTCTGTATTTTTTTGCTGCTTAGTGGTTTGTCCATTGCAAGATGTCAATAAAGTTAAAATGCTCAGAAATAAAAGTATGTTTAATTTCATTTTCGTCTGTTTGATGGTTGTAGTGTTGTTATAG
>JANMLV010000197.1:0-5620 GCA_031372705.1 Bacteroidota bacterium
TTTGAAGAAGGCATCGCACTTTGTCGCCGTGAACATATTCCGGTATTTTTTCACGTTACCGAAGTAACACAGCCGCAAGGTCACTCCACTTCAGGCTCACACGAAAGGTACAAGAATAAGGAAAGATTAGAGTGGGAAGCAGAATGGGACTGTCTTGCCAAAATGAAAGAATGGATAATTGCTTCCAACATTGCAGATGATGCACAATTACAAGCAATGATGGCTGAAGCTAAGGAAGAAGCGCGTTTGCAGCAAAAATCGGCATGGAATAAACATATTATGTCTATTAAGACAGACATGCATGTATTATTTTCTCTACTCAATAATCTGGCATCGGCGAGCGATAGCGGCAATCTAGTAGCTGAAATCAGCAATGGACTCCAGAATAGTATAGACCCTGTTCGCAGAGATTTAATGAAGGCTGCTAAGCGCGTATTATATGCTACAGCAGGCGATAACACTGACGAACGTGCGGAGTTACTCAATTGGGTAAACAACTATGCTGGTGTTAATGAAGATAGATATAATGGCAATCTGTTTAGTACTTCAGCGCAAGCTGTACTAAAAGCAACACATATTCCGGCTGTATTTGAACATGATGCACCTTTGTTAAATGGCTTTGAAATTTTGAATAAATGCTTTGAAAAGCATTTTGCAACAAATAGCAAGGTGTTCGCTTTTGGCGAAGATTTAGGAAAAATTGGCGATGTAAACCAAGGATTTGCCGGTTTACAGGAAAAATTTGGTGAAACACGCATTTTTGATATCGGCATTCGCGAAGCCACTATTATTGGACAAGGAATAGGGATGGCAATGCGCGGAATGCGTCCTATTGCCGAAATACAATATCTCGACTATTTATTATATGGTTTGCAGCCTATCAGCGACGATTTGGCAACATTGCAATATAGAACTAAAGGTGGGCAAAAAGCGCCTGTAATTATAAGAACGCGCGGTCACCGCTTAGAAGGCATTTGGCATACCGGTTCGCCAATGAGTATGATTTTAGCTACTTGCCGAGGCGTACATTTATGTGTTCCCCGCAATATGACACAGGCTGCGGGTATGTATAACTTATTGCTGAACTGCGATGAGCCTGCAATTGTTGTTGAATGCTTAAATGGTTACCGATTAAAAGAACCGATGCCTTCAAACTTGGCCACTTTTACGGTTCCGTTTGGTGTTCCTGAAATTTTAACCGCGGGAGATGATATTACGGTAGTTTCTTATGGTTCAACGCTGCGTATTGTGCAAGATGCATGCATCAAGTTAGCGGAATTGGGTATCAGTGCAGAAATTATTGATGTTCAAACCCTTATGCCATTTGACATTCACGGCATTATTCGCGAATCGGTTAAACGCACCAGTAGGGTAATATTTATTGATGAAGATGTTCCCGGCGGCGCAACTGCCTATATGATGCAATCGGTATTTAGCGATGATAGTTTGTTCCGTTATTTGGACGCTTTCCCTAAATGTTTGAGCGCGCGCGAAAACCGTACAGCTTATGCAAGCGATGGCGATTATTTCTGCAAACCTAATGAGGAAGAGGTGTTTGAAGCTATTTATAAAATGATGAACGAGGTAAGTCCTAAACAATTTCCTTCCATTTTTTGAGGAAATGCATTAGTTTTGCACCGTTAATCAATTTTTTAATTATTATTTTTTTATTAAAATGGAAACTGGTAAAATTAAATTTTTCAATGCCACAAAAGGCTTTGGTTTTATTGTAAAAGACGGCACTAACGAAGAAGTATTCGTGCATCAGTCAGGCCTTATCGACGAAGTTAAACAAAACGACATCGTAACATTCGACATCGTAGATGGTCGTAAAGGTAAAAATGCTGTAAACGTAAAAATCGCAGGATAATAAGTAGCACACAGCAAGGAAGTTAAACGAGGCTATTCAGTTTGAGTTGCCTCGTTTTTTATTGAGTATATTTTTTGTAGAAAAGTGGTGTTTGTATGCCTACTGGAAGCTTTAATAACCCGGAACAAGAGATGCTTTACGGAAAAGAAGTTTAAATAAATTCCATTTTAGGAACTTATAGTATCTTTAATTTAATAAATATAAACTAGGATAGAAAATTAGTTTATATTCAATTTTTACTCCTCATCCATATTATGAAATACATTCACCACATCATCATCACCCATTAATTTCTCTATCAGGTTATTAATTAGTGTTTCGCCTTCTTCGCTAAGTTTTATTTTATCGTGTGGCAAGCGCAATAATTCGGCGCCTAAAATTTCAATTTTTAAATCGTCGAGCTTCTTTTGCATGGTGCCAAAATCATTAAATGTTGTTTCCATGTAAATAATGCCTTCTTCGGTATAAATATCTTCTGCGCCCGCATCAATTAAATCGAGTTCAATATCGTCGAGATTAATTTTTGTTGCATCAATTTTAAAAATTCCCTTTCTGTCGAATAAATATCCGGCTGAACCACTCATACCCAAACTCCCTCCACCTTTGCTGAAAATTACCCTCACATTGGCAACTGTTCTGGTGGTATTGTCGGTTGCTGTTTCAACCATCATGGCTATCCCACCGGGCCCAATTCCTTCATAAAGTACTTCTTCAAAGGTGCCATCCTCTTTGCTCGATGCGCGTTTTATGGCAGCATCCACTCTTTCTTTAGGCATTGACACTGCTTTGGCATTTTGTATGGTTAAACGCAATTTTGGATTGGTGTCAGGATTTGGTCCACCACTTTTTACTGCAATTGCAATTTCACGTCCAATTCGGGTGAAATTTTTTGCCATAGCATCCCAGCGCTTAAACTTTTTCTCTTTGCGATATTCGAAGGCACGTCCCATTGATTATTTGTTTTTGAGATTGCAAATTTAATTTTTTCAGACACAATTGCCAATAATCTTTCGAAATCAGTCTATAATACAACAAATTTGTAGGTAGAAATGTCCTTATCGGCTACTAAACGGAAGAAATACACGCCTGAAGCTAATTGAGTAATATTTAGGGTATTGATGTAATTTCCCTCATCCATTATGCCATCCAACAGTCTGGCAACGAGTTGACCGTTTAAATCGACAAGGTCTAATGTTATAGCAGAAAGTGATTCCAATCCTAATATCAGCGTGGTTTCGTTGGATGCCGGATTACCGAGTATGGTTAACGATTCGGTGTATACAGAATCGATAGGAATAAACACTTCATTGTTTTGTCCCGGACTGGCTTCATCCAAAATTACAAACGGTCCGCTGCCATTCGGAATTCTGCCGATTGATACATCAGCAACTTGATTAATAAATGAAACAGAATCAATTATAGGATAATAATATTGTGGTCCTGCGGAAATAATTACTTCATCCTTATCACCATCCAATTTAAAACTGCAATGATAATTGCCTGCATCTTCATTCCCATCTGCGTATACAATCAGATAGCTATTAGCGGCCAAATTATAATCAGGAAAACGCCATTTACTTGGTCGATCAAATTCATCACTCAAAAATTTATCACCTAAATAAACTGCTGTTGTTCCGGGATTAAATATTTCAATATAGTCACTATACAATCCTGCTTCATCGGCAATGGTGGTATTATTTATTGCAATTACTTCGTTAATTACAAGCGATGGAACAGTATATCCAATTGGTAAAACTGCAGTCTCGCAAAAAGGATAAACACTTATGGCACCCGAATTATCTTCAGCCGTTATAAAATAAAATAATTGGGTGTCGTCGATAAATGTTTCAATGGTAATTCCATAAGTGCCATCATTAGACAATCCATCGTTATGCGCACCATCATCAAACATGGGTAATTGTGTGTAGGCAATATTATCGTTGCTGTAATTAAATAGTACAGCAGTTACGATTACATCATCTACAGCAGTAATGGTAAAATTTATAGGCACTCCGGGTACGGTTACTCCCGGAAAATGATTTAAATTATTTATTACCGGACTGATATTATTTAACTCAACCTGATTAATAGTGCTGTTGTTTCTAGCTTCTATAAAATTTTTAATTCCGTAAGAAGTATGGTCATCAATATTATTATTATCAAATCCTTCGTAAAAATCGTTATAGGAATAACCATAATCATAAGTGCGAAATTCGTCCTCTAATGCAGCAGGGGCAATCATTTCACGTATACTATCGATGTGTGGATTCAATACATCGGACTGCATATAAGCGGTTGCAATTTTATTTAAGTAAAAGCTTAATCGGTCGCGGTACGCTGTTATTTCCATTAATCGCTCAACCAATGGGCGGCCATCGAAATTCCAATCGTAAATGTTTCTTTCGGTCCAATCAATACCAAACCAATCCACACCTAAAACATTATCGCAATCGTAACTTAAGAATTCAAATTGCCCTGTAAATTGATTGTGATATAAATAATAATTATTTTGATTGGCACCATAATTATCCCAATGCCCGGTTGAAATATCTAATGCATAAATTTTCAAAAATTGGTCAACATTAAATACTTTTTCCAGTTCGCAAGGCAGGTCTGCTATTGGTGTATTGTTTAGTATTTCGGTGAGTTGAATTAAATCTGTTTTATCGTTAACAACTTCATTATTTAATAATTCGTAGGAGCCGTAAGCAGCTTGTCCGGTTCCGTTATATTCCATGTTGCTGCCATAAACACATTTGTATAAATTGCCGGAATCATCTCCAAATCGGTCGCGCAAAAATATTTCATCATATTCTTCGGTTAGCGTATATAAGCCGTAATAAGTATTGTTAATGTACACTTTTGCAAAACTCACTCTGCGTGTTGGCAATCCGAGACTATTATAAATATCAAAATAAATTTTTTCGCGACTCATGGTTGGGTCGTTATGGTTGCCAATTAAATTTAATTTTTGTGTGCCTTCATATTCTCTACCCGAATCATAAGTATTAAATGAAACCTTAAACGATTTTTTTGCTGAATAAAGCGATGTATTACCTCGAAGTCGGAACCCAACATTTTGCAAGGTGTCTTGTCCGCCCGAATACGTGTAAACAAATTGCACAGCATATTCATATTCGTTTTCTAATTCATCATACATTTCTTCCAATGAATCGGCATCCATGGTTATGTTAATTACATTCACCATGGTATCGTCGTAAAGGATGCTATATGGAACAATTTGCGCAGATAAACCTTGAACCATCAAAACCACAGCACTAAAAATTAAATATTTCCTCAATTCAGGTTTATTTTTATGCAAAATTAAACGATTTCGTATGAAATTACTCAAGTATTGCTTACTGTTAACAGGATTGTTTGTTGGCTTTTTAGCTACTGCACAAGATTTTATAGTTCCGGAATGGTCGAAAGGCGTGCTTTGGTATCAAATATTTCCTGAACGATTTAGCAATGGTGATATTAATAATGACCCAAAATTGGCTGATATTAAAGGTAGTTGGCCGCATAACGATACTGCGGCTTGGCAGTTATCGCCCTGGACATCCGATTGGTATGAAATGCAGCCTTGGGAAAAGGAAAATGGCAAAGATATTTGGTATCAATTGCAACGAAGAAGATATGGTGGTGATATTCAAGGCATTATTAATAAATTGGATTATATCGAATCGTTAGGAGTTGGTGCGCTTTATTTAAATCCGATATTTTTTGCACCCAGTTTACATAAATATG
>JANMLV010000201.1:0-3546 GCA_031372705.1 Bacteroidota bacterium
TGGTTCTATAAACATACCTATATACTATATATTTTTGCAACTTAATAACGTTAACTGATTGCTCAAAACTACATATTAGAAAATGGATACTAAAATAACTGAGATTGAAATTCTGCTCGATAAGCTTAATTTGTTGTTCGGCTCTATAAAGAATGATGGTCAGATTGACAAATTAGAGATGGAATTGCTAAAGCGATATGTACAGCAATTGCATGATAAAGTGCAAACATTTGAAGTTCAAAAAGTGCAGTCTGTTGTCGAACATCCCATTATTCAACAAGTAATTAAGCAAGAAGAACCACCGGTTCAGCAGGTAATTCAACCAAAAATTGAAGAGGAAAAAAAAGAGGAAATAAAAATTCCGATAGTAGAGCCTAAAGCAGAACCAATAATTGAAAAAGTAAATGTGGTTATTCCACCGGTTGAAATCCCACCGGTAATTGTTGAACAGGCATTGCCGGAAACTAAAGAGCAGCCTGTTGTAAAGCAAGAAGCTAAGAAAAAATTAATTGCCCAAGTAGATGAAGAAGAAGAGGAAGATTTTAACACCGGTTTAAACAATAAGCATTTTAAGGACAAAAAAACACTTGCTGATAAAATATCATCTTCAAAAGAAAAAGACCTTAAAAATGTTATCCATTTAAATGAAAAATTATTCTTTATAAGTAAATTGTTCAAGGGCGATAAAGATGCTTATGAACAAAGCATCAAAACTTTGAATGCCTTTTCAAATTTTCAAGAGGCAGATCGTTTTATAATAAATGATTTAAAGGTTAAACTTCAATGGCAAGATGAAGATGCAATTGAAAGATTAAAAGAAGTGGTGCGCGCAAAATTCGAATAAATTAGGAAGTCAATACGCTGAAATTATACGACTAATATTACTGAGGTTGGGATTATTTATTCAACAATCCGTTTAAATAAATGACAACAACTTTTGAACCTCCAAGTCGTTGATTAATAAATAATTGCGCATCAGCCCCGGTACCATTATAAACGAATTGAAACTGATTCATCAAATTAATTCTATTTAATAAATCATCGCTGTCTCTAATTATAAGCGCTGCATTTGCTTTTACTAATCCTACGGCCTCATAAAATTGCTTGTATTTAGGGCCGAAAATTATCGGCTTACCATAAACTGCAGCTTCCAATGTGTTATGAACACCTTTGTTAAATCCACCCCCGATATAATTCACATCTGCATATTTATAGATATCTGCAAGCATACCCATTGTATCAAGAATTAATATGCGTTTTGCAGAAATGTCAGCATCGGTTGCTTTATGTAATTCAGAATAAATCAGCGAAAACTTTTTGAATTTTCTTTTCGTTCTTGCCAGGTTTCTTTTATCTAATTGATGTGGTACGATAATTAATTTGAAATTAACATGTACTAGCGATTTGTAAAAGGCTTTAGCAATAATAGTTTCATCTGTAGGCCAAGTGCTGCCTGCAATTATAACATTGTACCCGGTAGTAAATGCTTCAATTTCCGGATATGTTTTATTGTTTTGAGCTATGGCATGAACACGGTCGTAGCGAGTATCATAAGCGATTTCAGCAGTAGTTATTTTAATTTTTTCAAGTAAGTCTAACGATGTTTCGTTTTGCACGAAAATATGTGTGAATTTTTTCAACATCGATTTGTGTAGTCGACCATACCATTTGAAAAATAATTGATTTTTTCTAAAAATTGCAGAAATAAGTATAACAGGAATATTTTTATTAGATAACGTATTTAAATAGTGATACCAGAATTCATATTTAACAAAAACACTAATATCAGGTTTAATTATGTCTATGAATTTCTTTGCATTTGCGGCATTATCAGCAGGAAGGTAACTTACTAAGTCTGCAATTGGGTAATCTTTTCGCACTTCGTATCCTGATGGTGAATAAAAAGTGAGCACAATGTATAAATCCGGATTTTCATTTTTTAATGTTTCAATTACGCTTCTGCCTTGCTCAAATTCGCCTAGTGAAGCACAATGAAACCATACAACTTTTTTCCCGTTTGGTTGGTAATTATTGCGCAAATTATCAAATAACTGCTTCCTGCCTTTAACCCATAAAGCTGCTTTCGGATTTAGGATTGACGCAACTTTTATTAAAAAATGGTAAATGGTAGTAACAATATTATAAATTATTACTTGGAAAAATAAAACAAATATAATTCCAACTACTCCCAGCACAAAAACTATCGCAAGCACTTTCATAATTAATAGGTATAATATTTTCTTTTCGGAGCCTCAAAAATAGGAAGGTTCCAACTCAATTTTAAATTAATAAGCATGTCAAACCTTTGGGTATCATCTCTAAGTCCGGTATCAAAATTTGTTGTGCGTCGGTTTTGGGTAAAAGCTTCCTGAAACTCAATTCCACCGCGAAAGTTTACAAAGTATTTGTTGCTAAACATGTAATATCCAATATATTGGTTCAGCATTAACCCGTTAGATAATCTGTCATATCCTTTTCTGTAATCACCACCTAATTGTGGCACATTGGTTTCATCAATGTATATCCAAATTTTATGCTGCAAAAATCCGACACCTCCCGTAAAAGCTAACCCGGAATTAGGATTGATGCTTAACAGATTTGTGATTTTGCCTACTTCGAATTTAAAATTTACTCCACTTTCCCACAAAATAGGGTCGTATTGAAGTCCGTCAGTACCAATTATATACCCGGCTTCGTTTTTTAAAGTTTTCAAAATAGTGTCTTCCCGAACCGCACTGCCATAAATAAATCCGCCACTTACGCCTAAAAGCCAGTTTTTATTTGATTTATACTGATACCCTCCACCTACCAAGGCATGTGCGCCAAAGCGATCGGCCATATCTCCGGCGGGAACGCCAATACCCAAATCTATCTGTATTAGATGCGCTGAAACACAGCTGTCGTTAAGGTTTACCTGTGCAATCAGTCGCTGACCGGCAAAAGCAAAAAGCAGTATAAGTATGGCATATCTCATAAGAAGGCGGGCAAATTTACAAAGATTGACGCGTTTGTAAACGCCTTCGCTATGGTTTAAGTATCTTTGCTGCCTGAAATTTGACATAGGAATGAGAAAAATACAGATGGTTGACCTGAGTTCGCAGTATCAGCAAATAAAGTCAGAAGTTGATGCGAATATTCAAGAAGTAATTGACACAACACAATTTATTAATGGCACGGCTACTAAAACCTTTGCCGTTAGCCTCGGCAATTACCTGAATGCCAAACATGTTATACCTTGTGCAAATGGCACCGATGCGCTGCAAATTGCATTAATGGCACTCAATTTAAGTGAGGGTGATGAGGTTATCAGTATCCCTTTTACATTTGTGGCAACCGTTGAGGTAGTTGCACTTTTAAAACTCAAACCGGTTTTTGTTGATGTTGACCCCAATACATTCAACATTAATGCCGATGCAATTGAAGCCAAAATTACGCCACGCACAAAAGCTATTATTCCGGTGCATTTATTTGGGCAAAGTGCCGATATGGAAAAAATAATGGCCATTGCTGCAAAATATAATATTACGGTTATTGAAAATAATGCAC
>JANMLV010000202.1:0-7753 GCA_031372705.1 Bacteroidota bacterium
AATATTTACCGCTGCACAACATGCAGCTTATTGGTTAAATGTCAGCGCTGCAACCAACTTAAATGAAGTAATACAATTAGATAATCGCAATGGCTACTTTGATGCCTATCAAAATAGTCATATTTATAATAATTACGCCAAGGTTAATGCACAAGGTGGAAACGATTATTGGGAAAGCGCCATTGTACATCCCGACCGTGTATTAAGCGACCTCGTAAACATATTTCATCCCGAATTGAATTTGGACGCTGATTTCTATTATTACATTCATTTACAATGAGCAATTATCGACACGGGTGGCTATTTTTAATTTTGTGCATTTGTGCAATTGCAATATTTATTGCTGATATTTTAATCGGGTCAGTGTCAATTTCCATTAATGAAATATTTCAAGTTTTTACAGGTGGCTTACCGAATGAGGCACCTGAATCGATAATAATTTTACAGTCGCGCTTACCAAAAGCATTAACCGCTGTTTTAGCCGGATGTGCATTACCCGTTGCCGGATTATTTATGCAAACATTTTTTAGAAACCCTGTTGCCGGGCCTGATATTCTGGGTGTTTCAGCCGGGTCAAGTTTGTTTGTGGCCGTTGGTATGTTGACTGTTGGCACTTGGTTTTCCGTTGATATTTTTAATAGTTACGGAATTATTTTCGCTGCTATTTTAGGCGCATTACTGGTGCTATTTATTATACTTGGTGTTGCAACGCGTGTGCGCGATAGTATTACATTACTCATATTCGGTTTAATGTTTGGCATGGCAATAAGTGCCATTGTTGGTGTGTTGCAATATTATAGCAGTCAGGGTGCATTAAAATTATTTGTAATGTGGACATTCGGTAGCTTAAGTGGCGTTACTTGGCCGCAATTGTATATTTTAATGGCAATAATTTTTTTGGGGATGGCCATTGCATTTACGCAAGCTAAATCGTTAAACTTGCTGTTACTTGGCGAACAGTATGCTAAATCACTGGGATTAAGTATTAAGAGAACTAAATTTATTCTTATACTCACAACCGGAATTTTAACCGGTGCCATAACTGCTTTTTGTGGTCCAATTGCATTTATTGGTATTGCAGTACCGCATTTGGCTAGAATGATATTTAAAGTAAATAATCATTTTATTATTATACCTGCCAGTATTTTATTGGGCATTAGTATTTTACTATTATGTGATATTATTGCTCAAACTCCGGGTAATGCAGGTATTTTGCCTTTAAATTCGGTGACTGCTTTTATGGGTGCACCGTTTATCATTTATATTATCTGGAAAAATCAACACTTAAAACGTTCATTTTAATGGAGCAACCAATTGTAATATCAACACATGGATTGTCGGTTGGATATAACGATAAAATAATTCTGCAGGATATTAATATGCAGATACCAAAAAATAGTGTTGTTGCTGTATTAGGATTAAATGGTACCGGAAAAACTACGCTACTGCGGTCGCTTGCGGGATTGCAAAATATAATTAGCGGTGAAATAATAATCGATGGAATTTCAATTGACACTTTACCTGCATCTGCGTTAGCAAAAAAACTAAGTGTTGTTTTACCCGGTAGGGGAGATGTAGTGCAAGGTTTGCTTGTGCATGAATTATTTTCAACCACAAGAGCATCGTTTGCAACAGGTTTCGGGAAATTACAACCTGATGATATTGCCATTATTGAACAAACTATCAGTCAATTGAAAATTGAGAAATTACTCAACAAACGGATTTATCAATTAAGCGACGGTGAAGCGCAAATGGTTTTTATAGCACGTGCATTAATTCAACAAACGCCGATTGTTTTTATGGATGAGCCAACATCTTATTTGGACATCATACACAAAATGGAAATCTTTTCATTAATTCGTTCGTTGTCGCGCCAAGAGAAAACTATTTTATTTACTTCACATGAATTAGATATCGCCATACAAATTGCCGATTATTGCTTATTGATAGGCCAAAGTGGCGAGCATGTTTTTGGCAAAAAAAATGATTTATTGCAATCGGGACAAGTAGAGCAATTTTTTAATTCTAAATATTTAGCATTTGATGCATCCAGTCAGCGATTTAATTGGAAGCTGGATTTGTAATGCGTGGAAATGATATATCTACCCTCAAATTTATAGCCGCTTTATTTCTTTTTGATTTCGTATACAGCTTGCTTGAAGATGAAAAATACATTTCTGTATTGAACGGATATTAATTTAAAGCCCATTTGCTCAAATGTTTGCATCCATTCTTTATCATTTTTATTGGTGTGGGGACAAGGAGAATAAAATAAATTTACTGCTGCATCTGCGAAGTAGGTGAGATATTGTTGCACTTTATTTTCATAAATATCTTCCATTATAATAATTCGTTTACACACTCTACTTGTTTCTTGAATAATGCGCTCGGGATGCAGCACATGGTGTAATACGGTAAGAATTATTGCGGTATCATAACTATTATCCTCAAATGGAAGTTGATTGCCGTCGTAAACAATTGGTTTTACTGAAACATGGTAATGTCCATCATGAATATCAACAGGCGTAACCGTAAATCCCGATTCTTTCAAAATAAAACTTGCCAATCCATTGCCCGAACCTAAATCAAGTATTTTTTCTTGTGGAGATAACAGTGGTTGAATGAGCGCTAATTTGTTTTTCACAAACGGACGACCCAGTGAATTAAAATACCACTTGCGCAGAAAAGGTGTTTTATGAATAAGATATAAAATCAATGCCGGTTCCCGTTAAAGGTGAACAGCAAAGTTATCTCTTTTTAAAAATTAAAGATGCAGAATTAATACAATAGCGCAAACCTGTCGGTTGATCGGTAGCGTCATCGAAAACATGCCCTAAATGTGATTCGCAGCGCGCACAGTGAATCTCTTTGCGTTCGTAACCAATTTCATAATCTATATCATAAGCTACGTTCTTAACTTGGATTGGATCGTAAAAACTTGGCCAACCTGTTCCTGAATCGAATTTAGTTTTGGCATCAAACAACGGCATTCCGCAACCTACGCAGTAATAAATACCATCTTCGTGGTTGTCGTGATACGCATTGCTGAATGCACGTTCAGTTCCTGCCTGACGTGCTACGAAAAATTGCATAGCCGTTAATTGTTTTTTCCATTCGCTTTCGCTGCGCTCAATGGTAACGCCATCCCAAATGTAATCGGGCTTTTCTAACGGGATGTTAATGGTAACGGTGTCGGATAGGGAAGTGGTTGTTGGATTAACTTCCTTCACATTCTTTGCTTGTCCGCAACTAAAAATAGCCGGAATAAGCAGTATTGATAATACAGTGAATTGCTTTTTCATAAAATTCCAAATAAGGTTGTTATACATATAAACGATTTTTTACTCTTATTGGATTTATAACAGTTGTATGTTTAAATAGTTTCTATTATAGGTTAATGTTTGTTAACCTGTGATTACACCAATTCGCCTTTCGGATACATTTGTTCTTGCAGTTCCTTCACTTTATCATCTGTAATATACTCATCGTAGCTCATTAATTTGTCGATAACACCATTCGGAGTAATTTCGATAATTCTGTTAGCAACAGTTTGCATAAACTGGTGATCATGTGAAGTGAAAATTACAAAACCCTTAAAGTCCTGGAGGGCATTATTAAAAGCGGTAATGCTTTCCATATCAAGATGATTAGTAGGTTCATCTAAAATCAAGGCATTTCCACCGAGTAGCATCCCACGGGAAACCATGCAGCGCACTTTTTCGCCTCCGGAAAGTACTTTACAGCTTTTTAATGATTCTTCACCGCTAAATAACATACGTCCTAAAAATCCGCGCACAAACGATTCGTCTTTATCCTTAGAATATTGGCGCAACCAATCAATTAAGTTGAGGTCGCCGGTAAAAAACTCATTGTTTTCGTTTGGCAAATAGTTGCTCGTAACAGTTACGCCCCATTTGTAAGTGCCATGATCGGCTTCCTTTTCACCCGCTATAATTTCAAAAAAACTTGTTTTAGCAAGTGGGTCGCGACTAACAATCGCAATTTTGTCGCCTTTTTCAGCGGTAAAGCTGATATTTTTGAATAATGTTTTGCCGCTTATTGTTTTTGAAAGTGTGGCAACTTGTAAAACTTGGTCACCCAAATCGCGTTCAGGTGTAAAAAATATACCGGGATATTTTCTGCTTGAAGGTTTTATTTCCTCGACATTTAATTTTTCGAGTGCCTTTTTACGCGATGTAGCTTGTTTAGCTTTGGATGCGTTTGCACTAAATCGACTAATGAAATCTTGCAATTCTTTGCGTTTGTCTTCAGTTTTCTTGTTTTTCTGAGACATTAATTGCAACACCAATTGTGATGACTGATACCAGAAGGAATAGTTACCGGTAAAGATGTTTATTTTTCCAAAATCAATATCTGCAACGTGCGTGCACACTGCATCTAAAAAGTGACGGTCGTGAGATACTACAATTACTGTATTTTCGTAATCTGCCAAGAAGTTTTCTAACCAGCTGATGGTATCAATATCTAAGTCGTTGGTAGGCTCATCTAGTAAAAGAATATCAGGATTACCATATAATGCTTGGGCAATTAAAACCCTTACTTTCTCCTTACCACTAAGGTTTTCCATGAATTCATAATGCAATTCCTCTTTAACACCAAGGTTACTCAGTAATTCTGCTGCATCGCTTTCGGCATTCCAACCGTTCATTTCGCCGAATTCTGCTTCTAAGTCACCAACACGAATACCATCTTCTTCACTGAAGTCAGGTTTTGCGTAAAGTGCATCCTTTTCTTGCATGATACTCCACAATTTTTTGTGGCCCATCATTACGGTATGAATAACTGAATGTTGGTCAAATTCGAAGTGATTTTGTTTCAATACGGCCATGCGCTCACCCGGGGTAATATCTATAATGCCCGTGGTAGGTTCAATCTCTCCTGAAATAATCTTCAAGAAAGTAGATTTTCCGGCACCATTTGCACCAATAATACCATAGCAATTTCCTTTGGTGAATTTTAAATTTACCTCATCAAAAAGTATGCGTTTGCCGTAGCGTAAAGAAACATTATTAACTGTAATCATTGCAGGTCAGATTTGCGGCTGCAAAGGTAAGCAGAAATTAAGGAAAAATGGCTATAATTAACAAAGAATTGATGCTATTCGGTAAGCAATAAGCTGATATCCTTTATTAATTTGCTTACTTCCAGCGTGTCTGTGCCATCGTAATACCCTCTGATTCTGCCTTCGCGGTCAACCAAAGCAAAGTTTTCGGTATGCACAAAGTCATTCGGTCCGGCATCACCTTCGGTGGCATCAACCAAGTAACTGTAGCGAGCTAAGTCGTAAATCTGCTTTTTATCGCCGGTTACAAAATTCCATTTATTGTTATCAATATCGCGATTATTGGAATATCGTTTCAAAACCGAAGGTGTATCATGCTCAGGATCAACGGTATGCGAAATTATCATGATATCAGGATTATCTAAATAGGCTTTATGCACGCGAATCATCCCTTCTGTCATTAAAGGGCAAATGCCCAAGCAAGTTGTAAAAAAGAAATCAGTTACGTAAATTTTGCCTTGATATGGCGCTTCTGTGATATAAACACTATCCTGATTCAGCAATTTAAAAGTTGAAACATAATGTGGTTGCCCATCGCCTTGCTCAGGCCCGAAATAAGGAAGCACCGGTTGCTTATTTACTTTAAGTGTTGATTGGTAAACAAAACCAATGGCAACAATAACGATGAGTCCAACTGCAATAGTGCCCACCTGATAAATACTAAGCTTTTTCATTCTGAACGCAAAGTTACATGCGGAACCAATTATCTTACAGTACATTTAAAAAAAATTAGAAAAGTCTCTTGTGTAGAAATGAAATTTAGTATATGTTCGGAATCCTATATCTTAGGGCAAATTTTACAGGCATGACAAAATCGAACAGGTTAACCGTTTTTATTTTAGTAGCTATGGCTTTGGGGATTCTGATTGGTGGCATTTTACACAAAAATGCTACCGGAAAGGAATTGGTATTTACGCCATTTAGCGATGCCATAGGTTCCGATGAAATAGTTATGGACTACAACGGTAAAATTTATACGCAACAGGTAATGATTGTGAGTAATGAAGCCGAGAAAAAAATAATGGCAGACAGCCTCGGGAAAAATGTTGCCGTTTTACTAAAAGGAAAGTCAACTACTTTTATACCTGCGCATATTCAATCCGGAGCTGAAAGTGATTTAAATTGCACAATTAGTGAAAGCAAAAAAGGGGTATCCGATAAAAGTTTAATTAAAAAAATAGCAACAAATATTTCAATACTAACAACTATATTTTTATCGCTCATAAAAATGATTATTGCACCACTGGTGTTATCTACTTTAATTGTAGGCATTGCCAAAATGGGCGATACTAAAACACTTGGCCGCGTTGGAGGAAAAACAATGTTATGGTTTATTACTGCAAGCTTGTTTTCGTTGGTGTTAGGGATGTTATTGGTAAATGCATTTGAACCGGGTGCACACATGAATTTACCGTTGCCGGCAGAGAATGCTAAATCAGGTGTGGAAGGCACTTCTATTACTTTAGTTTCTTTTATAACGCATGTATTTCCATCCAGCATTTTTAAAGCAATGGCAGAAAATGAAATATTACAAATTGTGGTGTTTAGTATTTTCTTTGGTGTTGCATGCGCGGCTATTGGCGAAAAAGTGATGCCTTTAGTAAAAGCATTAGATACGCTTTCACACATCATGATTAAAATTACCATTTATGTTATGGGTTTTGCTCCTTATGCTGTGTTTGCTGCAATGTGCACGGTTATTACAACAAAAGGACTTTCTGTATTATCTACCTACGCAGTGTTTATGGGTGAATTTTATTTCGGATTATTTATTTTGTGGATATTTTTAATTGGTGCAGGTTTTGCTGTTTTACGAAAGCGCGTTTTTATTTTGCTGCGCAGAATTAAAGAACCGTTTTTATTAGCATTTAGCACAGCAAGCAGTGAAGCTGCGTTCCCGAAATTAATTACAGAATTAGAACGCTTTGGATGTAACAATAAAATTGTAAGTTTTGTGTTACCGCTTGGGTATTCATTTAACTTAGATGGTAGCATGATGTATATGACATTTGCAAGTATTTTTATTGCACAATGTTATGGTATCGATTTAACCATAACTCAAGAAATAACCATGCTGCTAACATTAATGGTTACCTCAAAAGGTATAGCAGCAGTGCCTCGTGCAAGTTTAGTTGTAATTGCCGGAACTATTAGTATGTTTAATATTCCTCAAGCCGGCTTAGTATTATTATTAGGTATCGATACATTTTTAGATATGGGCAGAAGCGCAACTAACGTAATTGGAAATGCAATTGCAACAGCGGCTGTGAGCAAATGGGAAAATGCGCTGGAAGACTAATTATTACATCCGTTAGTACCTGAATATTTACAATACTTAATTAGTTAATCCATTCATCAATTACATTAAAATGTCGTTTAATAAATCGCAAGCATCAATGACCTTTATATTTATCACGTTGTTGATTGATGTAATTGGATTCGGAATTATAATTCCTGTATTACCCAGTTTAATTAAAGAGCTAAACGGGGGCAATTTTAGCGATGCCGCACGCATTGGCGGATGGTTATTGTTTGCATTCGCAATTATGCAATTTATTTTCTCACCTATTTTAGGAAATTTAAGCGATAGATTTGGAAGGAGACCGGTTCTACTTATTGCCTTATTTGGCTTTGGATGTGATTATTTAATTATGGCATTTTCGCCTACAT
>JANMLV010000215.1:0-1773 GCA_031372705.1 Bacteroidota bacterium
TGATGCAGCAAGGTTCAGTAATAGTTTATTTTCTTCTCTTGCAAAGGCAAGCATCGCCGCCTGGTTGGCTATTTTGCAGCTTACTGTTTGTTGCCACAATTGTTTTTTTAGTGGTGCAGTTGCTTCTACCTGTGCCTGAAATTTCTGGCTTTGTAAAGTGTGTCCGTCAAGGCTCAGCATCATACCGGTAGGGTGGTGGGTGTCATCGCAGGTAATAACGGCTGTATTGTTGGCTAACAACTTGGCTAATAGGGCTTGTGTAATAGTAATTTGCTGATGGTCTAATATCAGTAATCCTATATCTTCTATGGGTGTTGATTTGGCTTCGCCACCATCATGCATCTCTATTACGAGTTGCTCGTTAGTGGTTTTTAGGTAGGCGGGATTGCCGAAATAAAGTGTTCTCTTTATCACAGGAATTGGAGGTTTAACTGTGATAAAACGGAAGCGTTGGCTTTTTAGTATGCCTATTTAGATATGTTTCCTATCCAATCTATTTGTATTTTAATACAAGTGTTTTGAATCTTCAAAGGTTTTTGTTTTACTTTTTTATTTATTTGGCTTTTAACAAAAACTTCACCAGATTCATAAGGCGAACTATCTCTATATGAACCATATTCAACGAAATTCAATTCTTTCTTAGGAATTTTTTTATCTGCATATTGCTTCTTCAAAGAATTTTTTTGTTCATCGGTTAAGTCTTTTGGAACACTGATTGAGTTTGCGTAGTTAAGGGGAATAAAATAACAGTCTTTACCAGTGAATTTTGCTACTCTATAAACCCTCTTGCTAAACTTCATTTTATTCTCAAGATTCCTTAAACAATTCTGAAATTCCTCATTGCTAAATTTCAAAAAAGGGTCATCATTGTTTTCAGGAAGATAAACTAAATCATTTTGCTGAAGTGAGAATAAAACCTTACTTGGTTTTTCTTTGTGTTTAATTCTGAAGTCTTCGCAGATTCTTTGTTTAAAGTCTTCATCTTTTTCATGTAAGGCTCTTTTAGCGATGTCAGCTGAATCGTACAAAGAAGCTATGTCAAATATTCTTTCTGCTCCACTTTTTTCTTCTTTTCCCATTACAAGAAAAAGATAGTTGTCTCCTGTTACAACACTTAGTTTATTATTGTTACCATAAAGCCTTTGTAAACTACTATCCTCATCTTCTTTAGCACTATACCAAACTTTTACTTTATAAACAGGGGGCTTTAAATCGGTTGGGTTTTTGCGTTGAAATCTATTTTCATTGAAGACCTTTAATCCTTCGCCTGTAAAGGCTTCTTTCATTGAATCGTATTTTTTTCTATGATGTGGAATTTCTGCTTCCCTGAGTACTTTGTCAACAATCTGAGGAATGTCCTTTGCTGCCAACTTTGAAAGGTCAATTGTTTTGGTATCTCGTAAGAACCCGGTTTTCGGGTCTTTTGTTTTGCCATAATTGGTTTCTTGATGCAAAGCTGCCCTCAATTTAAGTTGATTTTTCAATTCCTTCTTAGGTGTGTTTTCGTCAAATTTGTCAATAGAAATCTTTAGTTTGTCCTTCGATTTAATAGAAACTACCATTGTTTCCAATAATTCTTTGGCTTGTTTTATTAAGTCTTCAAACGGTTTTTCAAAATGCCGTGAGCTTTCAATTTGTTTTTGTATTTCTTCTCTGCGGCCTGCTTCCAGATTAAAGAATGCTTCAATAATATTTTCATCGTCTTGTACTACTATTTTAAATTCATCTTTTCTTTTTGTCAATTCATCTTGAAGGAATTTGTTGAGGTTATTT
>JANMLV010000224.1:0-53859 GCA_031372705.1 Bacteroidota bacterium
TCATTAAAAAAGCAATAACGTCAGCTATATCGCCGGTTGGCGTAAAAGTTTTGTATTGTTCTTCAGTAGCCCAAGATAAATTATTAGGTGTTTGCAAGGTAGCCGGGGCAATGCAATTTGCGCGAATATTTGCTGATCTACCTTCTTCAGCTGTGCTCATGGTTAAAGCAATTACGGCACTTTTACTTGCTGCATAAACCGAATTTCCCATAGCTTGATGCAGGGCAGGTTTTGCACCAATGGTAACTATTGCACCGCCATTGTTTGCCTTCAGTAAACTATAAACATGCTTTAATAATAAAAAAGTAGGAAGTGTATTCAAATTCATCAAAAACTGATAATCCTCAATGCTATAATCACTAATTGATGCCCCCGGTTTATAGCCGCCTGCCATATGAACCAAGCCCATAACAGAGGAATCGTCTCCTACTAAGCGCTTAACATCTTCCTCAACTGCCAAATCTGCAATGATTGGTTGTAACTGATTTCCCACAAATTCGGGAAAAAGTTCGTTGAGCAAAGTAACACTTTTTTCGTTGATGGCACTTGCCCGTAAAAAGTAACCCTGTTGCAATAAAAGTGCAGCAACAGCGCGGCCTAAGCCACCGTCAGCACCTGTAATTATGATAGTTCTTTTGTTCATTTTCGTCTTCAAAAATAAGGATTTGTTACGGTTTATAGACAATTTGTGATGCACGTGTTTGTCTATAATTTTATTTTACAATCAAAAAACGTTTATTTTGTGCAGTATTAGGCAGTTCAATACTGTTGAATACATCTAATATCTTAAGTATGAAGAAAATAGTATTATCTCTCGTTATCCTCATTGTGACAGGCTTTACAGCTCAAAAAGCAACAGCTCAGTTGTGGCTTATGACCGATGGTGGTGTATTCTTTACCAAAAACTTGGTTGGTGAAGGTATAAATCTGCGCGGCGCATGGCATTATGGCGATTATGACCGCAATATGGTAACATTAGGCGGAGGTTACAATATTATTGGTGGCCCAAGTTTTGACATCGCACTTTATGATACTTCAGGTAATGCATTCGATACTTTGGAAAACACACCAATGGTGGTGAATATGATTTCAATAGACGCCGACTACAGAAGGTATTTTTTCCAAACTGATGCTGACGACTACTTTGCTTTTTACGGTCTGATAGGCACTAGTTTATGGATGGTAAATACTAAGTTGAATTTGGTGCCATTTGCCGATTCGCTGTATGCGCCATCAGAAAGTGTAAAGCTGACTCAATCGAGTATGAGTGTGCGCATGCCGATTGGATTCGGAATAGATTGGACTGTGAGAGGCCGTTTATGGTGGTATTTTGAAGCCAAAGTGGAACTTCCGTTTACTCAAGTAGATAACGACTTTATTGGAAACGATTTTGGCGTGAGTTACCATATAAACACCGGAGCGCGTATCATGCTTTGGGATGTATGGTAAATAAGGAGTTTTAATTCCAAATCTATTTCTTGTGATTTATAATTATGCGCAGCGCTCTATCGTATGTGATGTAATTCCACATCCAATTGATGAATACCATGAATCGATTGCGGAATCCTACTAGCGACATTAAATGCACAAACATCCAGATATACCAAGCAAAATATCCTCCAAACGAATAAAAAGGTAAATCAACTACAGCGCGATGTCGGCCAACCGTAGCCATATTTCCTTTGTTTTTATATTTGAATGCGCGAAGCGGTTGTTGCTTGTGTAATTGTTTGAAATTATAAATCAAATTATCGGCCTGCTGCATGGCAACTTGGGCAACCCCCGGATGACCGTTCGGAAAAGCTTCGTCTGCTTGCATGTAGGAGATGTCGCCAATTGAAAAAATTTGTTCAGTTCCAATTATTTGATTGAAACCATCAACTGCATATCTATTGCCTTTTGTAATAGCACTTTGATCTATTCCGGGAAGCGTTGCTCCTTTAACACCTGCTGTCCAAATAACCTCCGGCGATTTAATTGTTCTTCCATCTTTTAACACTAATTCAGTGCCGGTAAAATCGCTTACCAGTGCATTTAACCAAACGGTTACGCCTAATTCTTCCAGATATTTTTTTGCAAGATGTGACGATTTTGCAGACATAGTTGGCAATAATTTGTCACTGCCTTCAATCAAATGCACTTCCATTTTTGCCGGATTTAATTCCCGATAATCGGTAGGCAATACATTTTTCTTTATTTCCGCCAAAGCGCCCGCCAACTCAACACCGGTAGGCCCTCCACCAACAATTATAAAATTCAATTCTTTTTGATCGTTGTAGTTCACTGAATCAGCTACAGCATTTTCAAATTGCTGTAAAATTGCGCTGCGCATATTTAATGCTTCAGGTATTGATTTAAGTGTTAAGCTATATTTTTCAAGATTTTTATTTCCATAAAAATTGGTAGTTGCGCCGGCAGCAATTACCAAATAATCGTAGTCAATTGCACCTACAGTAGTAATAACTTGCTTATTAACCCTGTCAATTTCAGTTACTTCTGCTACGCGAAAAATGATGTTAGGATATTTACCAATTTTTCTGCGCAAAGGATAGGCAATGCTTTCTGCGGTTAATCCCGCAGAGGCAATTTGATAAAGTAAAGGTTGAAATGTATGGAAATTGTTTTTGTCGATTAATACCACGCGATAAGGCATATTATCGAGTTGTTTAATCATTTGCAATCCGGCAAATCCGCCGCCAATAATTACAATTTTAGGTAGTGATTCGTTGCTGAATTTATGTATCATGGTCAGGGTAAATTAGTTTTTACGTTAACGGTAATAATTTGAATTATGTTCAGTTAAAGTAGCTTTTCTGTAAAACACATATGGTTTTTACCTTAGCTTTGCTGCATAAAATTAACTGCAGTATGGCAAAAATTAAAAGTAATCCGTCATTTGGTTCTATTTGTGTTCAACCCGGCAAAACCGATAAGGTAATATTGCCTCATAATGAACCAATTTATGCCACCACAGCATATACTTTTCAATCTACCGACCATGCGCTGAGCTTGTTCGACGACCACCATAAAGGCTATGTTTATTCGCGATGGGGCAACCCAACCGTTTCTATGGCTGAGGATAAAATTGCTGCACTAGAAACACATGGCAGCAGTATAAAAGCAAAAGCACAATTATTTAGTAGTGGAATGGCTGCAATTGCGGCAGTGCTTTTGTCGTGTGCAAAAGCCGGCGAAAAAATACTAACGCAATATCAATTGTATGGCACAACCGATGAGTTAATGCAAAAGCAACTCAAAGACTGGAACATCGAAACAATTAGATGTAATTTGAATGATATTAAAGCAGTTGAAGAATTGTTAAAAGCTGACAAAACAATAAAATTAATTTATGTTGAATCGCCATCTAATCCTATGATGGAAGTGTTTGATATTGCAGCTATTGCAAATGTTGCCAAGAAATATAAATGTAAAGTTGCAGTTGATAATACGTTTTCATCGCCTTATTGTCAGCGACCTTTATTATTAGGGGCTGATTTTTCGGTTCATTCGGCTACTAAATATCTAAACGGACATGGAAGCGGACTCGGTGGTGTTATTATTGGTAAGGATGTAAAATTTATGAAGAATGAAGTTTGGACTAAAGTAAAATTACTTGGTGCCAACTCAAATGCATTTGAAAGTTGGTTGTTATTGCAAGGATTAAAAACACTCGCCATTAGAATGCAGCGTCATTGCGAAAATGCTAAAATAGTAGCCGCATTTTTAGAAAAACATCCTGCTGTAACTGCAGTAAATTATTGTGGGTCTAAAAAACATCCTCAAAAAAATATTATTAAAAAACAAATGCTTGCGCATAGCGGGATGTTAAGTTTCGAATTGAAAGGCGGATTAAAAGCAGGAATTAAATTAATGAACAAGGTTAAACTTTGTAATATGGTTACCTCTTTAGGAACATTAGATACTTTAATTCAACATCCTGCAAGTATGACTCACGTAAACGTTCCGCGCGAAAGAAGAATGGCTGCAGGAATTACAGATGGGTTGGTTAGATTGAGTGTAGGTATTGAAGAAGTGCAGGATATTATAAATGATTTGGCTCAAGGAATGGAATAAATAAAATGCCCTACTTTAAGCAGGGCATTTTATATATAATAGCAATAATATGTATTAATTAACAACTAATTGCTTCAACGGTAGGACTTATTTTTTTGACTAATCCTTGCAATACTTTTCCGGGTCCAACTTCAATAAAGTTAGTTGCGCCGTCGGCAGTCATTTGTAATACACTTTGTGTCCATTTAACCGGTGCGGTGAGTTGAGCAATTAAATTATTTTTTATATCAGCAGGGTCAATTACTGCCGCCGCTGTAACATTTTGATACACAGGGCAAATAGGTTGATTAAAATGTGTTGCATTAATGGCTTCATATAATTCGATGCGCGCAGGTTCCATTAGTGGTGAGTGAAAAGCACCGCCAACGGGCAATATTAATGCGCGTTTTGCACCTGCTGTTTTTAAGGCTTCGCATGCTTTATTTACAGCATCTATTTCACCTGAAATAACCAATTGGCCCGGACAATTATAATTTGCAGCAACCACAACGCCATCGGTTTCGTTGCAAATGCGTTCAACAATATCATCGGCTAATCCGAGCACGGCAGCCATTGTTGATGGTTGCAATTCACAGGCTTTTTGCATAGCCAATGCTCGTTTGTAAACAAGTAAAAGACCATCTTCAAACGATAATGTATTGTTGGCAACTAATGCAGAAAACTCACCTAATGAATGTCCTGCAACCATATCCGGATTAAAGTCTTGAATTGTTGATGCAAGAATTACAGAATGTAAAAAAATAGCCGGTTGTGTTACCTTGGTTTGTTTCAATTCATCTTCCGTGCCATTGAACATGATATCGGTGATTGAAAATCCCAATAATTCGTTTGCTTTTTCAAATAACGCTTTTGCAGCGGCATTGTCATCATAAAGCGGTTTTCCCATGCCCGGAAATTGTGCACCTTGTCCCGGAAAAATGTAAGCTTTCTTCATTGTATACAATTATGTTTTATTCTTTAATACCTGATTTGTTAATAACAATAAATACATCTTTTGTTAGTGCCCAGCCGGCATCTTTATCCTTATTGAATTTAGCGGGAACAACCAATATAACTTTGTCTTCAATTGTTGCTACTTTATAAACAGCATAGGCTTTTATTTTATCAGGATTTGCAATACGCTGGTCTAAACTGCCGAATGCTGTGGGCCAGCTATCTTCCGTGTGGGTACTTATTATTTTTTCAAGCAATGGCGCATTTATGCCTTCAATTTTCATCATCTCAATTTCTCCATCATTTAAATCGTAAGTGCTAAAAAGATCACCCGGTTCAATAATTTCTACTCGAGGACATTTCTTGCCTTCAATTTTATACTTTTTTGCTTGAGCATTAACGGCACTGGTAGTTAATAGGAGCATTGCGAGTATTACAATTGGTATGTTTTTCATATTAATAATTTAGGATGTAAATGTATATAATAATTGCCAATTCTAAGGCATTACCCACAGCAGTGCAACAAGCAGCTTGCTTAATACCTAAGTGCAATTGCACCAATATTTCAAATACTCAAATAGTTATTACTTGCTTAAGCGGGTAGATATCAAATTGATAAACTCGTTACGTGTTTGCATTTCCTGGAATTGTCCGGTAAATGCAGAAGTTGTGGTAACTGAATTTTGTTTTTGAACGCCACGCATCATCATGCATAAATGGTTTGCTTCAATTACTACAGCAACGCCAATTGGTTCGAGGGTATCTTGCAGGCAATGTAAAACTTGCTGGGTTAGGCGTTCTTGCACTTGTAAGCGACGCGAAAAAATATCTACAACACGAGCGATTTTACTTAATCCAACAATTTTGCCATTTGGAATATAGGCAACATGCGCTCGTCCAAAAAACGGAAGCATATGGTGTTCGCACATGGAATAAATTTCTATGTCTTTTACAATTACCATCTCGCTGCATTCCTCGGTAAACATTGCTCCGCGAACAACGGCTTCTGCATCTTGACCATAACCTTGGGTTAAATATTGCATTGCCTTGGCTATACGTTCAGGTGTTTTTTGCAGGCCTTCACGTTCAGGGTCTTCACCTAATGTGGTGATTATTGATTTATAATTTGAAGCTAGAGCCTCGATAGATTCCATATCGTATTGTTCCACTTTTTTATAGAATTTACCTGATGTGTTATAAATTTCTTTCATAAGCTGCCGGTTTAATCACCGAAATATTCTGCATAAATATTTTCGGTTTCTTGAAGTTTTATAGAATGTAAAACACCACCTTGTATCATTGGTTCAATAAGATGCCAAATTACTTTGCAGAAATTTTCTGTACTAGGTTGCACTTCTTTAAAATAGGGTGTATCGGAATTTAGATTCATGTGGTCAAATCGTTCAACAATCTCTTTTTTTATCAAGTCGCTGAGTTTTTTGGCATCAATTATAAAACCGGTATCCGGATCGGGCTCGCCTTTTACTGTAACAAAAAGCTGGTAATTGTGCCCATGCCAATTCTTGTTGGCACATTTTCCAAATACTTCAAAATTCTTATCCTCGCTCCATTTATTATTGAACAAACGGTGCGCAGCGTTAAATGTTTCGCGTCGGGTAAGGTAAACCATAGCACAAAGATAACATTAGGTATTTGTTTTAACCCAACTAATCATAGATTTGGGCGCTCAACTAAAGTATTCATTTTTAGATATGCACAAGCCGAAAACGCGCCAATCTTAGGGCCGGGTTATTACCGCAATTTAATTGAGCATACTTAAATTGCCCAAAATTGGTAGCTAAACAGCGGTTTTATTAAGATGAAATTGGTTCAAGCAGCCAAAATTGCCACTTTTTTTGGGTTGCGAGAATCAACCTTCACTTCAAGTGTGCGACCTTTTTGATAATAGCGAAATTCTTCTTTTCGGATGTTATGTTTAAGTTCCACTTCGTATGGAACCATAGTGCTATGTCGTATTTCCAATAATAGCCCTATTCTCGGGTTGCGGTTAACAGTTAGGCCCGTTTCCCATACCTCTAGAATGATTGCCATCGCCGGTTCTCCTGATTTCATTACATCCATAGCAACGAAAGCAGGTCTAAAAAAGAACCAATAGCCCGCAAAGGCCACTGCGGATGTTAGCACGAATGTCGCCAAGCCGAATGTCCAGTGAAACACAGAAATAATACCGACAGCAGTAAATGCTATGCCAAGAAATAGCCAAATAACGTAATTAGGAAGTCCGAACTGCTTAACCATAAAAGTAGGGTGCCTGTTTAAAATGTAATCAACTTATGTTACTTTATATACGTAAAATTGTACCGTTTTGTTCAAATGAAGAAACTACTTTTTCACATTTATTGTCTTAATAATACAAATGATGCACAAATTTAAAATCACTTTAACCTTGTTTTGCTTGTTTTTGACATTTGCAAGCGGATTTTGTCAAGGCTCAACGCTGCTTCCAAAAGATGAAAAAGTGGTAATTCAAGATAAAATTGCCTCATTTTTTACGGCCATGTATCAAAACGATAGCACAACTTTAAAGCAACTTTTCAGCAATAAAGCCAGATTGCTTACGTTGCTTAGTCAAGGTGAAGTAGCAAGTTTATTGGAAGTGCCAATAGGTGAATTTGTGGCTGCCGTTGGGGAGTCTAAAACTGAACTTTGGCTGGAAGTTATTTGGAGCTACACCATAGAGGTTGAAGGCGAAATGGCAAGTGTATGGTGCCCTTATACTTTTTTTCTTGAAACCAACGGCGTTAAACAAATGATGCACTGCGGTGTTAACTCATTTGAATTGTATCGCGGTCCTATTGGTTGGCAAATTACCCAAATAACCGACATTAGGTCTACCGGAAATTGCCGAGTAGAATAACCGCATGTGAGCATTTTTACGTATATCTTTTATAACAATCATATTTTTTTACACAGTGAATACATTTATTGAAAGCCTACTCGAAAAAAATCAAATCCCTGATTTTTTGATTCGCAATAGAATCAGACAGCTACTTGAAGTGAGAATAAAGGACGAAACCAAAGCCACACAAGAATTGCAGCAAGCTCATTTATTGCGCATAATTGAAGAACTTAAGCAATCGCCAATCGCAATAAATACCGCTGAGGCAAACGAACAACATTACGAAGTGCCTACTGCTTTTTTCCAGTTAGTAATGGGTAAGCACATGAAGTACTCAAGTTGTTATTGGAATGCCGACACGCACACACTTTCAGATGCTGAAACACTGGCACTTACTGATACTTGTAAACATGCTGAATTGCAAAATGGAATGAAAATTCTTGAACTCGGCTGTGGATGGGGCAGTTTAACCATGTTTATGGCTGCTGCATATCCTAATGCACAAATTACCGCAGTTTCCAATTCAGCTACACAAAAGCAGTATATTGATGCAACTTGCACTGAGCGCGGATTGAAAAATGTGCGCATTATTACTGCCGATATGAACGATTTCATGTTGGATGAACAATTCGATAGAGTTGTTTCTGTCGAAATGTTTGAGCACATGCGCAATTATAAACTGCTCATGAAAAAAATAAGCTCGATGTTGAAGCCTGACGGGAAGTTATTTGTACATATTTTCACACATAAGGCATTTACCTATTATTTTGAAGTGGCCGATGAAAATGATTGGATGAGTAAATACTTTTTTACAGGTGGAATTATGCCGTCGGATGATTTATTACTTTATTTTAATGAAGATTTAAAAATAAGTAATCATTGGCATTGGGATGGCACACATTACCAAAAAACAGCTGAATGCTGGTTGCAAAATATGGATGCACATAAAGGGGAAGTAATGCCAATTTTAGCACAAACCTATGGCGCCGGAAATGCAACAAAGTGGTGGGTATATTGGAGGATGTTCTTCATGGCTTGCGCTGAACTTTGGGGATATAAAAATGGGAAGGAATGGTTTGTGAGTCATTATCTTTTTACAAAATAAATTTCACAGTAACAGTTTCATAATTAATTAATGCAAATAGGAATAATAGGAACAGGAATTGCCGGAATGGGCTGCGCACATCGCCTGCACAAACACCACGATATTACTGTGTTTGAGCAAGCAGATTACGTTGGCGGACATACAAATACAGCTTTTGTGGATGATGATGGAACGCAAATTCCAATTGATACGGGATTTATTGTTTTTAATAACGAAAATTACCCTCATTTAAACCGATTATTTCACGAATTAAATGTGCCGGTTAAACCAACTAAAATGAGTTTTGCTGCCCACATTGTTGAAGAAAATATCGCTTATTGCGGAAGTAGCTTATCGTTGTTATTTGCACAGTATAAAAATATATTTTCACCGCGATACATCCGGTTTTTACGACAGTTAAATGCATTCAATAAAGTATGTGTTGAAGTAATTGAAAATACTTCCTTACATAGATTATCAGTTGCAGAATATGTTGAACGAAAAGGGTGGAATAACGACTTGTTAAATTGGTATTTATTGCCAATGAGTTCCGCATTGTGGAGCATTCCTCCGGATACAAGCGCAAAATTTCCAATATTGGCACTAGTTCGATTTTTTAAAAATCATGGATTTTTAGGATTGAATACTCAGTTTCAGTGGTATACGGTGGCAGGTGGAAGCGAAGCATATAAACAGCGATTAATTGAACCGTTTAGTGATAAAATTAAAATTAATGCAAAGGTTACAAGTGTAGTTCGAAGTGGCGATAAAATAAGAGTAACAACAATTAATAATGAAACTTTAGTTTTTGATAAAGTAATCATTGCCGCTCATGCTAACCAAGCTATTGAAATGTTAACCGATATAAACGAACGCGAACAACGCTTGCTCGAACCGTTTAAGTATCAAAAAAATACAGCTACTTTACATACCGATGCATCCATTATGCCGAATGTTAAAAAGGTATGGAGCAGTTGGAATTACCGCACCGAAAAAATAGATGACAAATTGGTGTCGTCGTGCACTTATTGGATGAACAGTTTGCAGGGCGTTTCCGAAAAGAATAACTATTTTGTTACGATTAACAATCCCGGCTCAATCGACCGGCAAAAAGTTATTAAAGAAATAATATATGAACATCCTGTATTTACTGTTGAAGCTATGGAAACCCAACAGTTTTTGCCGGATTTGAATAATAATGGGCATTTGTACTTCTGCGGAAGCTATTTCCGATATGGTTTTCATGAGGATGCGCTGATGAGCGCCAATCAAGTTTGCGATATGATTTTAAACAACAATTAAATATTTTCGTATATTGCATAGTGGTTAATTTGTAACAATGAAATCAGCTTTATATAAATGTTTAGTTATGCATAACCGAATTGAGCCTAAAAAGCATCGGTTTACCTATAACATTTTTATGTTTTGGCTTGATATTGATTTGGTAAGCACTTTAGCGACCAAAATTCCGCTTTTTGCCTATAATAAACGCGGTGTTTTTAGCTTTAGAGATAGCGACCATTTTAAATATCCTGCCGGCGATGCACGCAATAACTTAAGCGTAAGGCAAAAATTGGATGCCTATCTGGCTGAAAATGGAATTGCAACACCTCCAAAACAAGTAATGCTGCTTACACATGTGCGCATGCTCGGTCATGTGTTTAATCCTGTTAGCTTTTATTTCTGCTATAATGAACAAGGCGACTGCGATTATGTTGTTACGGAAATCAGTAACACCTACGGTGAGATGAAGCTGTTTTTAGTAGATCAGAAAAAGGAAATGGCATTTGAACAGTACGAGCAAAAATATTTCTATGTTTCCCCTTTCACCGATATGGATACCGAATTTGAGTTTAGATATCATTTGCCCGACGATAAATTAAATGTTCAAATTAATGTAAAAGATAAAACGGGAAGCAAATTTTTTATTAGCACGCTCACCGGGAAACAAAAAATGTTAACTAACGCCAGATTGTGGTGGTATGTTTTCCGGTTCCCATTTGTAACAATAAAAGTAGTTTTAGGCATTCACTGGCAAGCATTATTATTATGGTTGAAAAAAGTGCCTTATCACAAAAAAACAGATAACGCAGATTTGCAACGCGGTATAATTAATATAAATAATCAGAAATAAAAATAGTCAAAACATAAAATGAAATTCTATAAAAAAACCATTTTGAAGTTTCTGCAACCAATGCAGAGCGGCTATTTACATATTACACTCGCCAATGGTGAAATATTGGAGTTGGGTAGTAAGCAAAATGAATTACACGCAGATGTAACTGTGCTGGATGATGAATTCTTCAGACGGGCATTCCTCTTTGGAGACATCGGTTTTGCGGAATCATATATGGCCGGTGAATGGACTACTAACGACTTAACAAAGCTGTTGTCGTGGTTTCTCTTGAATGTAGACAAAGCGCCAACTTTGAGCGGTTCTGCAGCGAAAACTTTGATTTTGAATGCATTTCAGTTTGCCAATAAAATATTTCACAAGAAAAGAAAAAACTCGTTAACAGGCTCTCGTAAAAATATTGCAGAGCATTATGATTTAAGTAACGAATTTTTTAGCTTGTTTTTAGATAACACAATGACTTATTCTTCGGGTTATTACACCCAACCTGATTTGGAACCTGAAAAAGCACAGTATGCAAAATATGATAGTTTGTGCACGTCATTAAAGCTTAGTTCAGCCGACCATCTTTTAGAAATTGGGACCGGCTGGGGAGGATTTGCCATCTTTGCAGCTAAAAATTATGGATGTAAAATTACTTCTGTAACGATTTCAAAACAACAGCATGATTTTGCTACAAACAGAATTAAAGAGCAACACTTAGAGCACTTGATTGAAGTGCAGTTAAAGGATTATCGCCTTATAGATGGAAAATTTGATAAAGTGGTTTCTATTGAAATGATTGAAGCAGTTGGTGCACAGTATTTAAAAGTGTATTTCGATAAAATTCAATCGGTATTAAAGCCAAATGGCGTGTTGGCATTGCAAGCAATTGTTTGCCCTGATTCACGTTTCGAATCTTTCAAAAATAATGTCGATTTCATTCAGAAGCATATCTTTCCTGGGAGTTTACTGCCAAGTATTGCTGCCATTAATACTGCTATAAATGAAACAGGCGACTTGTTTTTATTCGGACTTAAAGATTTGGGTAAAAGCTATGTAATTACATTGTCAGAATGGCGTAAAAATTTTAATGGTAATATCGATCAAGTTAAACAACTAGGGTTCGATGAAACCTTTATTCGCAAGTGGAATTATTATTTTTCTTATTGTGAAGCTGCATTTGATATGCGAAACATTAACGTTGTGCAAATGGTATATACCCGACCAAACAATTATAAATATTAAATTTGTATCTATGTTACAGGTTTTGAGATATACATTCGTTATTGCCGGGATTGCACTCTCGCTAGCAGCGTCATCACAAATTTTAATTGCTGAAGATTGGTCGCAATCTGATTGTGAAGGCACTGAACATAATTTATTTACCACACTGGATACCGGCTCAGTGGTTGTTATGGAAATTGTAATGCTCGATGGCTGTATGCCTTGTATTAATACCGCTCACCTTATTGGACCTGTAATTGATAGTTATAATGCCCTTTATGAAAATCGGATTCAATATTATACTTTCGGTTATAACGATACTTATAATTGCGCAGCATTAAGTGAGTGGAAAACAATTAACGAAATTACTTGTAATGCGCAATTTGTAGAAGGAGCAGATATTGCGTCTTTTTATGGTGGGATGGGCATGCCAACAATTGTTGTAACCGGCCGCAATACCCACAATGTTTATTTTAATCAATTTGGATTTGTGCCTTCCGATACCGCTGAATTTGCACTTGCAATTGAATACGCACTCGGTTTATCTGAACCGGTTGCGATTGATAATCATATGCAAGCATCGCTTCCCGTTTTCCCAAACCCGGTGCAAAATGAAATTCAAATTAGCGGTTGGCCTGCCAACACGAACCTAACTGTTTATGATATTTTTGGAAAATGTGTAATCACCGCACAATTGCAAAACAACCGTATTAATGTGTCAAGCTTGCCACAGGGATTATATACAATTAGCGTGCAAAACGACACCTATTCAGCAACTACTCGTTTTGTGAAATACTGAATATTATTTTGGCAACATAAATATCGGTAGGTTGCTCTGGTATAACACATCAGCACGCATTGATTGATGCAGCAGTCCGCTGATGCCATGATGTTTTACTCCGGTTAGTGCAATAGCTCCTATATTTTTATTTTGAACATAATGCTGCCATGCTTCATGTAAAATTATAGCATCGACTACCTCATAATCAAGATTTATATCTTTATAATCACTTTTTATTTGTTCTGCAATCTTAAAAATTGCTGATTCTGCATCAACGCGGTCGGTTTTAAAGTGAACCAAATGCAACTTGATGTTATACGGTTGCATTAAGTTCAGCAATTTGCCTATTGCATAGTTATCGTCAGCATCAAGATTTGTCATATATAGAATTGTTGAAGCAGGATCAAATTGATAATTCTCAGGAACCACCAATACTGGATAATTTGATTTTTGCATAACAGATTGCGCCATGCTACCAAAAAACAACCTTTCTAATCTGCCATGCTTATGTCGGCCCATAATGATAAGCTGAGGGTGCAATTCAGCAGCTTTTTCAAGTATCACAGCATCCGCTACTCCATTTTCTGTATATCCAAATACGGGCAAGTTCTTACCGGCATTATGCATTTTTTGTTGAAATGTGCTAACAAGTTGCTGCATGTCGGTTTCTGCTTCAGTTCGCATTTTATACAATAAGTCAGAAGTGTATTTCTCAACACCCGTTTCTGAATACGTAGGACGCTCATGGGCAACAAAAGGGTCATCAAAGGCATTTATAAAGTGAATGGCAGCTTCTAAATTTATAGCTATTGGCAGTATATAATCGAGTGCCTCTGCTGCATTATCTGCTAAATTAGTTGGAACAAGCAACTGTTTCATGACTTAAAATTTGTTTAAAGTTACCATATAAAAATCGACTTTTTGATGAAAAAAGTCACCATTTCAGCGCTTTTCGAAACAATTATTATGTTTAACTGTTTTGAAAATAGATTAAACAAACTATCTTTACAGCATGGCATCAATTTACAGCATACGTGAGCTTGAATCACTTTCCGGTATAAAGGCACATACAATACGTATTTGGGAGCAACGTTACGGTATTTTAAATGCCAGTAGAACAGAAACTAATATTCGTTTCTACTCGGAAGAGGAGTTGCGCTATTTAATGAGTTTGGCTTTACTCAATCGCAACGGCTATAAAATTTCCAAATTGGCTGCCATGAGCCATAGCGACATTTCGAAGTTGGTTGTCGAAATGATAAATGCACCCGCCGAATACTCCAATCAAATTGAAGCGCTAACCATTGCTACCATTGCATATGACGAAGATAAGTTTGAGAAAATACTCAACACCTGCATTCTTCAAATAGGTTTCGAAGAAACAATAAAAAAAGTTGTGTTTCCTTATCTCGAAAAAGTTGGTATGCTCTGGGTTTCGGGCACTATTATGGCTGCACAAGAGCACTTTATGACCCAATTGCTTCGTCAGAAGCTACTTGTTGCAATTGATGGCCAACAAATAAAGACAGATGCACATAGCAAAGAATTTGTATTGTTTTTGCCTAACGGCGAATGGCACGAATTAAGTTTACTGTTCCTTAGCTATCTGCTAAAATCCAGAAACCATAAGGTAATTTATTTAGGACCCAGTGTTCCGCTTCAAGATTTGCTAAAAGTTGGCGAAACGCTACAACCATATGGCTTTTACACAATAATAACTACCAACCCATCAACATTTACTGTAAGTGAGTATCTCAATCAAATTGCCACGAATTTTCCCGAAAGTAAAGTTTTTGTGAGCGGACCTCAAGTAAATAACCAGCTTAAGGGGTTAATTTCAAATGTATACCCAATAAGCAGTCTGGATACGGCAATTGATCGCTTAGAGGAATTTGCTGTGGCATCTTAACTCATTTCGTTTAACATTTAACTAAAAAAGTTAAACAAAAATTTGGTTTTCTGAAATTCCTGAATTAACTTTGCCTTATAATTAAGAATTATGACAAACATTGAGTTCGAATCAAACATCATTGGGTTAAAATCTCCTCTTAAGGCATTTGCCTTAAATTTAACGCGTGACCGCGACGATGCACTTGATCTTGTGCAGGAAACTTATTTCAGAGCCTTGTCTAACCAGGACAAATTTCATGATGGCACTAACTTGAAGGCGTGGTTACTTACCATCATGAAAAACATCTTTATTAACAACTACCGTAAATCGTCTAAAAGACAGACAGTTGTTGATAGTTCAGATAATTTGTTTTTAATAAATTCTGGTGGTGCTATAACAGCAAATCAAGCTGAAAACGATTTTGTGATGAAAGACTTGGTTAAGGCAATTAACCAATTGGATGAAGAATATAAAAAGCCTTTCATTATGCATTACCAAGGCTACAAGTATGAGGAGATTGCCGAAACGATGCATTTGCCGTTAGGAACTGTAAAAAGCAGAATTTTCTTCGCCAGAAAACAAATGAAAGACTTTTTGGAAACAAAAGGTTTCGACAGATATTAATTTAAAATTTTTAGGTATACATCAAGATCCCGAATTTATTTCGGGATTTTTTTATGCCTCATACAGTTCAATTGGCAATCCGTCAGGGTCGCAGAAAAAAACAAATTTTTTCCCTGTATATTCATCTATTCTTATTGTTTCAAAAACGATTCCCTTGCTGCTGAATTTTGTTACGGCAGCTTCAACATCTTCAACCGCAAAACATAGGTGCCGCAGGCCTTTTGCTTCAGGATAGGAGGGTCGCTCAGGTGCATTTTCAAATGAAAACAATTCAATTGCTTCGAACGCATTTACACGTAAATCTAATTTCCAAGAATTGCGGTCTACGCGATAGTTTTCGGCAATAATTGGCAATGAGAGTTGCTCGTGATAAAAACGTTTTGAACGTTCATAATCACTGCAAATAATAGCAATATGGTGAATTCCTTTAATCATTCGTAAAAGAAAAATGCATCCTCAAAATGTTTAAAAAACCATTTGTCATCTTTCGATTTAAAAACGGCAATAATATCAAATCGCAATGCACTGTTTGATTCTTTTTCATAAAAATATGCTGCAGCTGCTTTAGCCATCATTTTTCGTTTAGTAGCGCCAACTGATTCTTCCGGGAAACCAAAAACATAACTACTCCTTGTTTTTACCTCCATAAAAGCAATGGTATCTCCCAATTTAGCTATAATATCAACCTCTGCGCGCCCAAATCTATAGTTGCGCTGCAAAATTTGATAACCCTTTTCTTCCAGGTAAAGAACAGCCTTATCCTCTCCAAGCCTCCCCAATTCGTTATGCCTGCTCATAAAAGTGTATTTTTGTACCTTAGAACATGGACAAATATATTGATAGATTTCCGAAACAACTGCTTGAGGCTTTGGCCATTGGGGCAAATTTACCTGATATACATTGTCCACGTCAGGTAAATAATATTGTAATTTCAGGAATGGGCGGCTCAGGAATTGGCGGATTGTTGTTAAAAGATTTCTTGAAATCAACCCTTTCAATTCCATTAGAGGTTATTAACGATTATAATTTGCCTGCAATCTGTAACGAAAATACACTTTTGATTTGCTCCAGTTATTCAGGTAATACAGAAGAAACGCTTTCGGCCTTTGCGCAAGCTGTTGATCGCAATTGCATGGTTGCTTGCGTGTCGAGTGGCGGAAGATTGTCGGATTTGGCACATCAACATCATTTTCCTGTTGTTACCGTTCCGGGAGGCATGCCACCCCGAACTTGCTTGGGATATTCTTCGGTTGCACAATTGTTTATATTATATAAGTCGGGCATAATTAGTAATACGTTCATTAAAAATATTGAGCAAGCAGCAGCGCTTTTAACAACTGCTAAAGAAACCATCCACCAAACAGCAAAATCAATTGCCGTTTTAGTTAAAGATTCAATTCCGGTTGTGTATGCCGATACAGCAATTAACACGGTTGCTTTGCGTTTGAAGCAGCAAATAAATGAAAACGCAAAAATGCTTTGTTATAATCTCGCATTGCCTGAAATGAATCACAATGAATTGGTTGCTTATTTTGAAAAGCACGAGAATTTAAGCGTAATTTATTTGCGTCATCCTGCTGAGCATCCTCAAACTGCTAAACGTTTTACATTGGTTGAGGAATTAATTAGTGATAAAATAGGTTGTAGTGCAACAATATATTCCGATGGCAATTCATTCTTGGAAAATATTTTTTATTTAATTCATGTTGGCGATTGGTTAAGCTTCTATTTGGCTGAATTAAATGGCGTAGACCCAATTAAAATTGAAATGCTTGATTGGTTAAAAACAGCATTGGAAAAAAAGTAAATGCAACTCGTTAAATTTCGTGATTTAGGAAGAATGGAATATGGATATGCATGGAAATTGCAGGATGCTATTTTTAAAGATATTATTGATAAAAAATTAAAGAACAGGATAATACCTGAAGATGAGCAATTAACCTATCAACATCAATTATTATTTGTTGAACATGATCCGGTTATAACTTTAGGGAAAAGTGCCAACGAAAACAATGTATTATTTAATGAAGAGGCCTTAAAACAACGTGGTATCCAACTTTTTCATACCAATCGGGGTGGTGATGTAACCTATCATGGACCGGGACAAATAGTTGGTTATCCTATTTTAGACCTTGATTATTTTTTTACCGATTTGGGGAGATATTTAAGGAGTATTGAAGAGGTAATTATTTTAACATTAGCCGATTATAATATCAAAGGCGAAAGATTGCAAGGTGTTACCGGTGTTTGGTTAGATGCCGATAATGCCAAAGCCAGGAAAATTTGCGCAATTGGAATTAGAAGCAGCAGATGGGTCACCATGCATGGGTTTGCATTTAATGTAAATACTGACCTTAATCAATTTAATTTTATTATTCCTTGCGGAATACAAGATAAAGCAGTAACTTCATTGCAACAGGAATTAGGATACCCTGTTAATATGGAGGAAGTAAAACAAAAAGTAAAGAAACATTTTTCAACGGTATTTAATTGTAAATTAATCTGATGCAAGAATTTGAAGACGATATAGAAATAAATGATCTTGCGGGTGACACCGAAGAAGAACTGTATGAACATTATCGAGTGGTAACCGACAGGAAGCAAGAACCGTTGCGCATCGACAAATTTTTATTCAACAGGATAGAAAATATTTCACGCACCAGATTGCAAAATTGTGCTGCGGCTAATTGTATTTTAGTTAATGGTAAAGCAGTTAAATCTAACTATAAAATCAAGCCTTTTGATGAAATAGTGGTTGTGCTGCCACAGAAACCTGCAAAGTATGATGTTCGAGCTGAAAATATTCCAATTGATATTGTATATGAAGATGATGATGTAGTTTTAATTAATAAAAAACCGGGCATGGTTGTACATCCCGGCCTCGGCAATTTTTCAGGCACCTTGGTAAATGCATTGTTGTACCATTTTGAACAATTGCCGCCAAAGCAAGATGAACCCTATCGCCCCGGCCTTGTGCACCGTATTGATAAATTCACATCAGGTTTGATAATTGCTGCCAAAAATGAATTCGCAATGGCTCATCTCGCAAAACAATTTTACGACCATAGCATAAGTCGCAGGTATTATGCGTTAGTATGGGGCGAATTTGAAGAAGACAGTGGAACAATTACCGGAAATATTGCGCGCCATCAACGTTTTAGAAAAATATTTACTGTTTATCCCGAAGGCGGTGAAATTGGTAAACATGCCGTAACACATTATAAGGTGTTGGAACGTTTTGGGTATACCAGCTTAGTAGAATGTAAATTAGAAACAGGCCGAACACATCAAATTAGAGTGCATATGCAAAGTATCGGGCATCCAGTTTTTAGTGATAATACCTATGGCGGTGATAAAATTGTTAAAGGCACTATTTATAACAAGTATCGTCAGTTTGTTGAAAATTGCTTTGATTTAATTCCGCGTCAGGCTTTGCATGCTAAATCTCTAGGGTTTATTCATCCAAGTTCCGGCAAAGAAATGTATTTTGAAAGCGAATTACCGGCCGATTTTGCCGCTGCAACCGATAAATGGCGTGCTTATTCGTTAAATATCAAATATTAATTATTTTATATCTTGCGGTATGATGATTAAAAAGAAACTGGTTTTTTTATTTCTGACTGTTGTGATTTTTCAATCACAGGTATTCGGGCAGCAATGCGCAACCAATGAAATTTTGAAGCAAATCAGCATTAATAACCCTGATATGTATCAAAATATCATCACCCAAAAAAATATTGCCGCAAATGCGCGTTTAACAGATGATGTTTATGTAATTCCTGTTGTTGTACATATTGTATATAATACCGAATCTCAAAACCTGGATGATATTCGTGTATTCACCCAAATAAACGTGTTAAACGAAGATTTTCGCAGGTTAAATCCCGATACGGTTAACACACCCGGTGAATTTTCAGATAATGCAGCAGATGTTGGAATAGAATTTTGTTTGGCTTCTATCGACCCTTACGGAAATCCCACTACCGGAATAGTTAGAACATTTACCGATACTACCGAATGGCTACTTTCATTTTCAGAAGAAGTAAAACAAACTGATCAAATGGGTGATGATGCTTGGCCGGCATCAACATATTTAAACATTTGGGTATGTAATCTTCAAGATGGCATTCTTGGTTACGCTGTTTCTCCCGGTGCAAGTCCAGAGGTTGATGGTGTTGTAGTAGATTATCGAAATTTTGGTTTAGCTGATGTTAGTTCTCAGCCGTACCACCTTGGTCGTACTTGCACACACGAAGTTGGTCACTGGCTCGGTTTAACCCATATTTGGGGCGATGACGGCGGAATATGCGGCGGCACCGATAATATTCCCGATACTCCAAATCAAAGTGAGGAAACATATGGCTGTCCTGATTTTCCGCTTACCGACGAATGTTCTCCCGACGCTCCGGGTATTATGTTTCAAAATTATATGGATTATACCGATGATGCCTGTATGAATATTTTTACTGATGGTCAGCGAGAAAAAATGCGCACTGTTATGGAAACTTATCGGGCCTCATTATTAACATCTACAGCCGGATGTAATGAAATTGGACCATTACCGGGCGATTTGGCAGAACTTTTGGTGTATCCGATTCCTTCAAATGGCCAATTTACCGTTACAGTTAAAAATTTTATTGGCTACCAAGATCATATCGATATTCAAATTTATGATGTTTTAGGTCAGTTAATTGCCGGCGCAAATCCCGAAGCCACCTATAACGTAGCACAATATTTCGACCTCTCCAATTTATCAACCGGTTGCTATTTTGTGCAGGTATTTAATGGCACATATTTCCTATCAGCTGAGTTTATGATTTATTGACCAAATTAATGGGTGTGCAAACATTATTGGATAGTTTATGATTATTTCAATATGTAATACTTGAAATAATAATCCTAAAGGCAAATAAACTTAACTTGAATGATGAAATTTTCATGCTTCTCCTTAACTTTGTAGAGTAACTCATCATTAAATCTTAATCAACATAATGAAAAAAGCTTTACTTGCCGGTGTAATGCTGGCTATTACTACAGTGTCGTTTGGTCAAACTACAATTCGTTGTGGCGCAAATGCCTATCTTAAGCAATTGGAAACCGACTTTCCAGAAGAATTTGCAGGCATTAAAGCCTCAGCCGAAAAGCGCGCAAATACTACTGTTACAACAACTTACAGAACTAATGGAGGTGTATATACAATTCCGGTGGTGGTGCATATAGTTTACAGCACCGCAGTTCAAGACATAGACGATGAATTTGTAATATCACAAATAGAAGTTTTAAATGCCGATTATCGCAGGTTAAATGATGATGCTGATGAAACTCCGGGTGCATTCGAAACAGTTGCTGCCGATGCACAAATAGAATTTTGCTTGGCACAACAAGATCCTGACGGACATTTCTCATCAGGTATTACCAGAACAGAAACTGATATATCCAGTTGGAGTTTATTTGTTGGTGGTGCAGCTGAAAACTATGCCGATAACGTAAAATTTACCGACAAAGGTGGCGAAGATGCTTGGCCTCGTACTGAATATTTAAACATGTGGGTTTGTAATTTAGGCGGTGGACTTTTAGGTTACGCAACTCCTCCGGGAGGTCCATCAGGAAAAGATGGTGTTGTAATTGGATACAAATATTTTGGTGATAGCAGTCCGGGAGGCGTTTACAACAAAGGCAGAACAGCAACGCATGAAGTTGGTCACTGGCTTGGGTTAAACCACACTTGGGGTGATGATGATTTTGCTGCTGAACCACAATGTGGTGGCTCTGATGGCGTGGGAGATACTCCAAATCAAGAAGATGCAACTTACGGTGCTCCACCTTTTCCTCAACTTGACGACTGTTCTCCTTCAAGTCCGGGTATTCAATTTATGAATTACATGGATTATGTTGATGACGGTGCAATGAATATGTTTTCACAAGATCAAGCTGATGAAATGAGAGCAGTGTTAGAAGATGACCGTGAAACTATTCTTAGTTCTCAAGGTTGTGTTCCGGGTGGCGTTGATGTAAATGATGTACTTAAAGCACAATTAATTCAATTGAGTATCTATCCAAACCCTTCAAATGGCGAATTTGTTTTTGAAATGAAAAACTTCGTTCATAACGATCTTACAGTTGAAGTTTTTAACCTGACAGGTGAACTTATTGATAGAATTCAGGTTGTTAATAGTGGTGAAGAAACAATAGTATTTGATGCACAAAATTTAAGTGCAGGTGACTACTTGGTAAAAGCATCGGATGGTGAATTTTACCTTACTCAAAAGATTACAGTAATAAAATAATATGTTTAAATTAATTAGATAATAAAAAAGTGGTTGGTTATTAATAACCAACCACTTTTTTATTTAAATCAATTGCTGATGACACGTGAAGAGGATATAAAATCATTGCTGACTGCAACAACGCAAAATGTACAATTATTGCAAATTGCAGATAAAGTGCTGGCAGGTTTTAGAATTAGTTTTGAAGATGGGGTTGCACTTTATGAGCATGCCGACCTTAGCTTTGTTGGTACACTTGCCGATTATATTCGCAAAAAGAAACATGGCGATATAACCTATTTTAACCGGAACTTCCACATAGAACCCACTAATTTATGCGTTTTCGATTGTAAGTTTTGTTCATACTCAACGCTAATTAAAAAACGATCTGAAGGTTGGGTAATGAGCAGTGAAGAAATACTGGATATTGTTCGCTCATATAATAATAAACCGGTTACAGAAGTGCATGTTGTTGGAGGCGTGTTACCTGAATTAAATTTGAAGTGGTTTGCAGATATTATTCGCGAAATAAAAATAATAAGACCAGAACTGCACGTAAAAGGATTTACCGCAGTAGAATTGGATTATATGATTCGCAAAGCGAAATTGAGCACGAGAGAAGGTTTGGCATTGCTTAAAGAAGCCGGCCTCGATTCACTTCCGGGCGGTGGAGCAGAAATTTTTGATGAAGACCTTCGCAATCAAATTTGTGCAGATAAATGTAATTCGGCAACCTGGCTCGAAATTCATAAAACTGCGCATGAATTAGGCATGCCTACCAATGCTACCATGCTTTATGGTCACATCGAAAATTATAAGCATCGCGTTGATCACATGGATCGTTTGAGAAAATTGCAAGATGAAACGAGTGGATTTAATTGCTTTATTCCACTTAAGTTTCGCAATAAGCATAACCAAATGAGTAATATTGAAGAGGTGAGTGTTATTGAAGATTTACGCAATTATGCCATCTCAAGAATTTATCTCGATAATTTCGGACATATTAAAGCGTATTGGCCAATGATAGGTCGACAAAATGCCCAATTAAGTCTCAATTTTGGTGTAAACGATATTGACGGAACTATTGATGATTCAACAAAAATTTATTCCATGGCAGGTGCCGAAGAGCAAACACCTGTTATGAGCACAAAGGAAATTTGTGAATTAATAATTGCAGTAGGCAAAATTCCTGTTGAACGCGACACTGTTTATAATGCTTTAAAAAATTATGCGGATGTGGATCTTGATGCAGAATTTGGCGTTAATAGTTTTGTAAACTTGCCGCTTATAAATAACTAATTTGGAAAAAGAAATTTTTATTATTCGCCACGGCGAAACTGATTTTAATAGGTCAGGTATTGTTCAAGGTAAAGGTGTTAACAGTTCTATAAATGAGAATGGGCGCTCACAAGCAGCATCTTTTTTTGATGTATATGCCAATGAAGGTTTTGAGCGTATTTACATTTCACAATTGCAGCGCACAGCCCAAACAGTAGAGCCTTTCGCCGGCTTAAATATTCCGTTAACTATTCATGAAGGGCTAGATGAAATTAGCTGGGGTATTCACGAAGGAAAGAAAGATGGTGATACATTCAAAGACTTCTACAGCATGCTCCATTTATGGCAAGCAGGTGAAACTACTTCAAAAATTGAAGGCGGTGAAAGTCCCGAAGAGGTTCAAATCCGACAACGCATTTTTGTTGCTGATTTGATTGCGGCACCTGAAAAAAAAGTGTTGATCTGCAGCCATGGTCGCGCAATTAGAATTTTACTTTGTACCATGTTGAATCAGCCATTAAAAGATATGGATACATTTCCGCACAACAATGTGAGTTTATATAAACTTAATTACGATGCTAATGGTTTTAAAATTATATTATTTAACGACATTGGACATTTGAATGGATAAGCATATTATTTCACTGGTAAGTTATCTCAATACAAAACCATTTTTGTATGGTTTGGAGCAATCAGATGTGCTTAGTAAGCTTGAATTACAGTTGGATATTCCTTCAGTTGGAGGTAAAAAAATATTAAGCAATTCGGTTGATATCGGTTTAGTACCGGTGGCCGTTTTGGCTAAGTTGGATGATGCGCGTATAATTACCGACTATTGCATTGGCGCAAATGGACCAGTAAAAAGCGTGAGTATTTTTTCTGAAGTTCCAATCGATAAAATTGAAAAGGTTTTTCTTGATCATCACTCATTAACATCCGTTCAACTTGTGAAAATATTATTGCGTGAACATTGGCAAATTAATCCGTTGCAAATTGACGCGCATGCAGGTTATATAGAAGAAATAAAAGGAGCAACAGCAGGATTGGTAATTGGTGATAGAGCATTGTTGCTCAATAATCGATTCGAATATGTTTATGATTTAAGCGCTGCATGGAAACAACTTACCGGATTACCATTTGTATTTGCCGCATGGATTACCAGAAAAACATTACCCGATAATTTAATAGCAGATATAAATAATGCACTGCAATTCGGAGTAAGTCATATTGATACAGTTGCCGAAAATTATAAGCATCCAAATTTTTCGAAAGAAGAAGTATATGATTACCTTCAAAATTATATCAGCTATAACCTTGATAGCACTAAGCGTAGAGCTTTAGACCTCTTTATCGGGAAAGTTAGAGCGAATGTTCCGGTTTAATTATTATAAAGTGGAAATAAAATTTAATCCCTTTTGAATTAAATTGTCTGTTGCTTTTGCAGGGTCATTGCTAAATGTACCTAATGCTCTATTTGCCAATAAAACATTCAAAGATAAACACCTATGATTCAATACATTTGCTAAGCCATACATAGCAGCCGTCTCCATTTCTATATTGGTAATCCTCAAATTATTTTCATTAAAGGTTTCAACTTTTTTATAATACTCCGGATGGCTTAGTGTATAACCCAAACTTCTGCCTTGCGGCGCGTAAAATCCGGGCGCAGTTAATGTAATTCCCTTAATAAAGTTATTATCCAATTTTGACAATAATGTTTCATCTGCTTTAAATAAGTATGGATTTATATTGCCATCGAAATAGCAATGGGTTTTAAATTTCGACAACAATGTTAATTCTGCTATGGTGTTGTTAAAGTCATAGAAATAAATAACATTGTCTAGCCCAATGCCAAATTCAGATGCCAGCAAACTGTCAACGCTTATATCCCGTTGCACACAGCCTGATGTGCCAAAACGCACAATTGTTAAGCTGGTGTGATTGCCCTTAAATTGCTTTTGCTCAAAATCATAGTTTTTTAAAACATGCAATTCATTAAATACAATATCAATATTATCAGGTCCAATTCCTGTACTGATTACACTGATTTGCTTTTTGCCAATAAAACCTGTATGCGTTATAAATTCTCGCTTTTGCACTTTATGTTCAATGTAATCAAAATATTTGCTTACCATTGCAACACGGTCAGGATCACCTACAGTAATTATGGTATCAGCTAATTGTTCCGGAAGTAAATGCAAATGATAAACACTGCCATCTGCATTCAATATGAGTTCTGAGGATGCGATTGTTGACATAGCTCAAAGTTAATTGTAAAATTTCTGATTATTTTTGCATCCTGTTATGAGTGAGCTGATAAAGCAGATTTTTGTCCCTACCGATTTTTCAACCGCTTCTGCAGCGGCTTTGCAGTACGCCATATATATTGCAAACAGAACTAATTCGCGTATTCATTTAGTACATTTTGCAAATAGAGACAGCCTAAAGGGCAAAAATGATTCTGCAGCAGCCTATAAGAAAAATTTGAGGGTGTTAGAGGCTCGGTTAGATGACATGAAAAACTTTAGTGGCGCTGCTTTCCGCATCGAAACTCATGTTATAACTACATCTGAATCTATTTCACAATTAATACATGAATATGGGTTAGAAATTGGCGCTGAGTTAGCTTGCATAGGAACTTTTGGTGCCGATTCGAAGTCAACAAAGTTCAACTTGGGCAATAACACAGAAAAATTAGTAAAAAGTGTCGATTTCCCTGTTTTAACATGTCGCGAAGTAAAAGCGCCTATTCAGTTTAAGAATTTCCTATTGCCAATCGATTTAACAAAATACACCAGCGAAAAAGTTGAGCGTATAATTCGTTTTGCAAAAAGTTTTGATGCTACGATACATTTAGTAGCCGTTTCAGAATTTTTGGAAGAATTTATCTCCAGCCGATCTGCACTTGAAGATAAAATGGAAGAAGCAGCAGAAGTTATTCGAAAGCATGGATTGAAATGCACTACCGAAATGATAAGACATGACATTGTGAGCAATTCTATTCTTTCTTACGCAACAGAAATCGATGCCGATTTATTGGTAATTATGAGCCACGCCGAAAATAAATTTAACAATCTCATTTTTGGTTCACGCATAAATAAGATAATATCCCATTCAGAAATTCCGGTATTAAGTTTCCGCCCTGAGGATGAAGAAATGGAATAAATTTAGTGCGTATTAACTAATACGGTTGACGCTTTCGAGCTTTCACTAATAACTTCAATTAATAATATTTCAGGATAACCTTGCGGCGCTTTCCATTCAAATGCTGAAGCAAAACCAATTGTTGAAGCTAATAATTTTCCTTCAATATTGTAACAATTCAGTGTGTACCCTTGAGGAGTATTTAAATTAATAATTAGTGATTCATTTTTAAACGAAAATCCTGCACTATTTACAAACGTTATGCCATCAACATTTATCTTATCTGCTATTGCAACAGGATAGAGCAATCCTCGTGCTTGCAACGCGCCATAAACTAATTCGTAATAAGTGCCGCCAAATAGTAATGCTTCAGCTTCAACAATTAATAAGGCTGCTTGAGGCATTGTCATATTCGGGAAACTGCCATACAACGCTTCTAAAACTAATTTGTCGGTATTTTCTTTCCCAATTAAATCGAAAATATCCATCAACGCGCCACTCCATATCTCACTTGAAGCATAATAATTATCATTATTATCTTCCGGATAATGTTTATCGGTATCTGCATTTCTCCCAAACCAAAATTCATTATGTCCATCCCACGAAAATATTTTAGCCCATTCGTAATCGCTGAATTTCCTGGAATAACTTGCTGCGAAATAGTCGCCATAGCCTTCATCTAATGCCCTGCGTTCTAAACCCGAATTTGATAGGGGAGAGGCTTGGTCGCTTATGGCATGTGTATATTCATGAATTATAACATCAGCGTCTTCTGCATCATCAACTCCGCCTTCACCAAATTGTATACTTGGAATTGCAGCACTCACATAAAACGAAATATCTCCGCCACTTGCACCATGTGGATCTATTTCAATATAAAAATTTTGTAAGCTCTCATATCCTAAATTAATTAAATCATTATTCATGTTGGTAATATGATAAAATACATTAACATCTTCAAATCCACTTTCACTGCGCAGAAAATTAAATTCAGGAACAATACTAGTAACAACAGGAACAGTTGGCGCATTTAAGTCTTTTAAAATAACACTGTCGGTGCGCAAAAAGAATGTATCGTTTTCCAATTTTACTATCATAAAAACTGCAACACTTTCGCCATTAAGTGCAATGTTGTCAGCATCGTCATTGTCGCTATACTCACCACCGTAATTAATTTCAGCTGTTGTTAAAGGATCGGGTAAATAAACTTTAGCTGCAACGGTTGTATCTGCACCCGAAAAATATACTTTGTGATTATCGGTTTCAACTATATTACCATCAGCATCACAATATATGGTTATGGCACTTCTGTCGTGTGTGAATTGATAATCATAAACAAATGTAATTTGCGGCTCATTATTTTTGTTTATGCGAATAATTTGTTTCGGCAATATTGATTGTGGTATAGCATATTTTGATTTTATAGTATTATCTGCGATGCTGTTAATTTGCATCGAGGCTACATTTTGCCAGTCAGCGGTATTATAAAATGCTCCAACCAAATATTGAATGTCTCCATTTTGCGCGACACTTATTTTTATAAATGCATCGTCAATTTTTATATTATTATAATATTGAAAATAAGTGTAGTAAGTTGAATGTTTCGTTGCTTTACTGAATGCAAATTTTATCTGCGCGTTATGCTGATTAAGTTCCGGATGTTGATTTACAATAAATGACTGTACACTTGTCGTATCATTTTGAATAGCTGTCGGAATTGAAAACTTGGCTATTGAAACTGGTTGTGATTGAACCGTTGTATTATTACCAAAAAGTAAAAAAGCGCTAAAAAGAATGGCTAAATGCCAATTCAATTTGCCATAATGATTCCAATTTTTGTAAAATCTTTTCATGTTGTGCTCTGTTAAAAGCTATTGTAAAAATACATGTTTCTGCAAATTCGGACGTTAAAATTTTAGCTCCTGTTTTATTGATTTCATGAATTACCATATGCATATCAGCTTCTTTACATGTTATTTTATAGCAATCCTGAATTTGCACATATAATAATCCGGCATCATTGAGTCCGGTTAAAGCTGCTGTTCCATAAGCATTTATTAATCCCGGGATGCCAAGTTTTTTTCCTCCGTAATACCGTACAACTAGTATTGCTGCTTGCGTAACTTCCCTGCTTTTTAGTGCATTTAAAATGGGTTTGCCTGCACTGCCTGAAGGTTCACCATCGTCGGAAGAACGCTCAGTGTCAGCTTCTTGGCCTGTCCTTAGTGCCCAAGCAATGTGCACAGCTTTATGGTGCTCTTTTTTTAATTTTTCTTTTAACAATTTTAATTCGCCTTCTTCGGCAATAGCATATACATAAGCAAGAAACTTGCTACCGGATTCAGTATAAGTGCCAACAGAAGCGCTGCTGATAGTTTGATATTCTGTAATTATCTTCACAATTCATTTGCGAAGATGTAGCAAGTATTCCGTATTTTAAAATATGATTTAAAAATGACTGATTATCCATTTATTTCATTCAAATCTGACCCAATTAGCGAGGAAGAAATGATGCTAAGAAGCAACGCATTTAAAGAATTAATGCAAAAGCGCAGGTCACTCCGATTTTTTAAGGATAAGCAAATTCCGGAAGATGTACTGACTAATATTTTGATAACAGCAGGAACTGCGCCATCCGGGGCCAATAAGCAACCATGGACTTTTTGTGTGGTAACGAATAAGGGCTTGAAGGAATCGATTAGAATTGCTGCAGAAAAGGAGGAAAGACATAGCTATGAGCAGCGAATGCCTGCCGAGTGGCTTGAAGATTTGGCTCCTTTAGGAACCGATTGGCAAAAGCCGTTTCTAGAGACTGCCCCAGTTTTAATAGTTGTTTTTAAAAGAAACTACGAAGTTGTTGCCGGTAAAAAACGCAATAATTATTACGTTACAGAGAGTGTAGGATTGGCAACCGGATTATTACTTGCGGCTATTCACAATGCCGGGCTTGTTGCCCTGACACATACGCCAAGTCCGATGGGGTTTTTAAAGGAATTATTGAAACGTCCTGAAAACGAAACACCTTTTTTACTCATTCCCGTTGGTTTTGCCGCCGAAAATGCAGTAGTGCCCGACATTCGTAAAAAGGACCCTAACGAATTTATTATTAAATATTAGTTGGAGAACTGCTACTAAATTTGGTTCTTTCATTGTTTAATTTTAATCTTGCATTGGTTAAATTAAGCAACAATTTGAAATCTTCCGATTACATTTCACTAATCGCAGGCATGTCGGAGAAAATTCCAACGCTCCGTGTTTCTAGCGATGCACAGCAATACTTTGCTGAGCAATTTAAAGCATTATTTCATGTTGATTGCTGTGCTATATACCGTGTAAGTGAAAAGCCGGCTATTTTTATTCGTTCACTGGATTGCAAGCCTTCAAAACGAAATAATAAGCCTAAGTTTAACAATCGACTAACGTTGCCGGAAACATTAGGAAACAATTGTGATCAATTTGTTTTAATCAACCAACCCGAAAATGTAGATGACTCCAATTGCCAATCAACTATTTATATGGCCGTTAGAAGGGCCGGTGAAGTGGAAGTAGTGCTATTTGGTTACACATCGCATGCTATTGACAGCAATCCCCTGTTAAACGATATCTGTCGCATTTTTTCAAATTTCTATTTGCAAGTTGAGGATTCCCTAAAAATTCGCAACAAAATAAATGATAAGCAGCAAGAACTTTCTGGCAGAATTTCTGAAAATAATGAAACACTTTTCCAATTAAATGAAAAGCTAATTGCGTATAATCAGGAACTGCAACAATTTGCATATTCTGCTTCCCACGATTTACAAGAGCCACTTCGTACAATATCATCTTACATTAGTTTATTTCTGAAAAATTATGGCGAACAATTAACTGATGAAGGGAAAGAATACTTGAATTATGCATCAAATGGAGCACAGCGGATGCATCATTTAATTAAAGATTTACTTACATATAGTAAATTGGACTATCAGAATGAACCGACCACTACTTTTGAAGGTAATGAAATTATTCGTCAAGCGCTCGATAATTTGCATATAGCAGTTGAAGAAAGTAATGCACTTATTCTATATCCCGATTTTCCTGCAATCCATGGCAACCATTCACAAGTAATTTTACTTTTTCAAAACTTGATTGATAATGCGATTAAATTTAGAAGTAAAAACGAGCCATTGGTGATTATTGATATTGAAGATAAACTTGATAAATGGGAGTTTAAAATCAGCGACAACGGTATTGGTATTGCACAGCAGTTTCAACAGAAAATATTTGGTATTTTTAATAGATTACACGGACGCGATGAAATTCAAGGGTCCGGCTTGGGGCTCTCAATTTGCAAGAAGATTGTTGAAAAACATAATGGTAGTATTACCGTTGAATCTAAGCACGGAAAAGGAACAACATTCATTTTTTCACTCAGCAAGTAATTACGCTTTTTTACAATTTACCATTATTATTAAAATTTTTGTATGCATAAATTATTGATTTTTATTGGTGTATCATTAATTGTATTTGCCGGCTGTGATACAGTGCAAACTACATCTGAAAAATCTACGACAGATTATCCTCAAGGCAAATTGTTTATAATTGGCGGTGGCGATAGAGGTGATAGTTTGATGATGGATTTGATTGAAGCATCAGGTTGGAAGCCCGGCGACTTAATTACTACCATCACCTTGCCAAGCGGCTGGGGCGATAGCGCGTATATATGGCTTAATGATGATTTTAAAAAATTAACCGGCCAAAATTGTGTAAAATTTGATTCCGCAGCAGTAAATGTTCCGGCAAAAATAGATTCACTCAGAAAATCAAAAATCATTTTTATTAGCGGTGGCGATCAAGCTGTGATGATGCGCTTAATTAAAGGAACTAATATTAAAGCTGCAATTAATGAAGCATATCAAAACGGGGCACTAATTGGTGGCACAAGTGCCGGAGCAAGTATAATGAGTGAGCGAATGATCACAGGCAATGGTTTAGTTGATACAGTGTATCAATCAACTTTCGACAAAATTTGGAAGGGAAATCTAGAATTGACAGAAGGATTAGGTTTGCTGGATTCAGTGATAATCGATCAACATTTTGTGGCGCGCAGTCGCTATAATAGGCTATTATCAGCTGTAATTCACAATAATGGGCTTCAATGTATCGGTATTGATGAAGGCACTGCAATATTAGTGAGCCATGGTAATGCTAAGGTTATAGGTGTGAGCCAAGTAATTGAATTTTCAAATCCAATGGAAGTTAATATTACAAACGATACATTATTGGCCGCAAAACAAATACATGTAAGTATTTATTTGCCTGGTAACGATTTTCCTATTAAGCAATAATTATTTTAGTTGATTAATTTTTTCCAGCATCCAATTGCGCATATAAGATTGATTGCTATTGTTTAATGCAATAACTATTTTTTCTCTCTCTTTTTGTTTATAGGAAGGATGTAGCTTCGCAATTGCACTTATTTGTTTAATGAAATGTGTAAATTGATCATTGGTAGCTTTGTCTACAATTGATTTGTTATACATTAAGAATTGGCGAAAACTTTCGAGGAAAGCTGAAAGTAAATCCCATTCTTTTTTTGTTAGGTATATCATACTTTGCAATGCGCGCAATTCATATTTAATCATTAAGTTTTCTGTTTCAACTGAAACTAATTGTTGATGCGCTAGCTCATAATCACTGCTGAAAAAATTAATCCATGCGTTACATAAGTGTAATGTGGACGTTTTAATATTTGGAGCAATTGCATCTATATTTTCACTTAGTGCTTTCTTGGCATATACTATTTCGCCCATTTGTAAGGCGTTTAGTATTGCATTATAAAGTGAAGAGTAGGAGAGCCCTTTTGCGCCCGTCCACAGTTTTTTATTCAGCTTTAAATCGTATAATTTGAATAATTCGGCTCTCCATTTTTCATCATGTGATACACTGGTATTTGCATAGTCCAACAATCCAATTAGAATGTTTTCCATATACTTGTTGGGTAACCTGTTTTCGTTTAACTTGAACACAGTTATTGCTTTAATGAAATGGTGCTCATCGCCTTCAATATTTGCTTTTAACAACCAATATAACATCTCAACTTCAGGATTAGGAAAAGGTTGCAACGCTTCGTATAGTTCTATAAATGCGCTAATCCTTTTAATATCCAATGGCAAGTTTAAACTTCTTGTAGCTTTAATGTAATTCAATAGCGAAGTATAAATTCTTACTAAAGCCCAAGAGGTAATAATCAAATGTGTTTTGTCGTTGCTCATGTAAACATCAGAGGCCTGTAAGCTTTTTCTGTTGCTGTAGATGTTGTGCAGTATTTTAATATCGTTAATCCAGATTGCAGACTTTAACTGTTCCTCAATATTATATTGTCTTTTTGCAAGCTGCGCATCTATTTTTTTTATATTTTTTTCTACTAAATCCAACAAGTTGCGTTGTAATAGGAATAAGTTCAAGTAATGCTCTTTTATAGTGTTGCCATCTTTTAAGGCTTCTTGGGCAATAAATTCCTGCATCATTATCAAAAAATCTGAGCATAGATTGCGATAAGCGGCATCATTATAATGCTTTATTTTTGACGTTAGGGTAAATATTCTCGTTTTTTCCTTTTCATTCAGGTTGAACTCAGGAAAATAGGGTGTTAAATTTTGATAGAACCGTGTAAACTTTTCATTCTTATTAAAGTAAGGCGAGGCAATAAAATCGCCAAACAACTTCCATTCCTGTTTATTGAGTATTTGTAAAACTTGTTGAAGGTAAGTCTTCTCCATGCTACAAATCTCTAAATTATGTTAAACAATCCAAAATTTTAAAGTAGTTTATTTAATAAATACTTATTAATTAAACTCCAAGTAGCATATTTGAGTTAATTTATTAATAAGGCTATTTACTAATTTAGTTTGATAAAACTTGCTTGATTTATTTTGCTCAAGGATGTTACAATTATAAAGTAGTATCCGGCCGGTAATATTTCGACATTTATTAATTCACCGGATTTAATACTTGTGCTTTTATATACGCGTCCTGATATATCGCATATAGATAATTCTGCAAAGGCTTCCTCTTCGAAATTGATACGAATATTATTGCCGTTTACAGGGTTTGGTGTAATTAGAATTTCATTGTATTTTAAGTCGGAAGTTATTGCGTTTACAACTATTGTCGAATCGCTAAATGTTGATTCAGAAGCTGATTGAACAACTGATTTTGTATCCGATTCTTGTAAAATGGCTATCGTAAATAGTCGATTATTTTCCCAATTAATATCAAGTGGCGATTCTGTGAAAATAGATATCGAATCGCCAACCATTTCCGGTAAAAAAATACTATTGCCTGTAGTTGCAGTGAGCGATTTTCTAAATACATCATAATGTTGGTCTTCACCGTTGCCTCCTGTATAAAAAACCGTGTCTTCTGCAAGTGCAACAAATAACTTCAACTCACCCAAATCATGTGCTTCAACAGTTTTTATTGTTATTTCATTTTTTACATAGTTATCATTAAAAATGGTTTGCTTAATGCTAATCGCAGCAGGTGAGGTTTGTCCTGTAAAAGGACTGAAAATTGCCGGATCCGAAAAATTAGCACCTGCAGATACTACACTTCCTTGAATTACTAATCTTGGTGTTCCTCCATAAATGCCATAATAATTTGTTCGGTCGTCATTTTCAGCAACATTATTTTGATTTAATAAACAATAGTCGTAAGGTGAGCTTGGATGTATGGCTAAATGCAATATACCCGGCTGCGTTGCTAGGTTGCCGTAAAACCCCGGATTTTTTGTTGCGCAAATACTACATTCTGAGTTTGTAAAGTGCTCAACTACTATTGTTTTTGGTGCTTGTCCATAAACTGCATTCAAAGTAAAAATCGCCACTATTAACATGATATTCCGCATAAATAACTTTTTTTGAAAAACCATTCTATATACGAAATAGTTCAAATTTGGATTTTTTAATGCATTTATATTGATGCTTTTGGCTCAAAAATGGCCGTATGCAGGCTAGTTTCATTTGTCTGAAATCATTTATTATAGATGCTTTCTGCGATTTTATTGGTTTCTTTAGTCACTTGAAAGCTACAATCTAAAATTTTTCTACTGGTTTACCTTCAGCAAGTTTTGTCCTTTTGCCTTTGTTATGGGCCAACAACCTTTATATGCATATAGTAAATGTAAATATCGGTCACCCAAAAACTAGTTTTAGAAAACATTTAAATAACAAATAAACATTTAACCATTAAAAAAATCAAAATGAAAAAGCAATTACTTTTATTCGCTGCTGCACTATTAGCCGGTTTCGGAACTATTTCAGCACAAACAAACATTTATCCAAGTTCGGGCAGTGCCGGTTTAGGAACTATTACGCCTGTATCATCTGCCTTGTTGGATATGCAGAGCACCTCGCAAGGGTTACTCGCACCACGTATGACAAAAGTGCAGCGCGATGCGATTGTTTCTCCGGCAACAGGATTGTTAATCTATCAAACAAACTCAACACCAGGGTTCTATTACTTTAGTGGATCTGCATGGACTGCAATTTCCAGTAAAGGAGCTAATACAAGTTTGTCGAATTTGGCTGCCGGAGGTACTTCAATTAATGTTGGTTTAACCCCTGCTACTAATAATACAATTGATTTGGGATCAACAACAAATAATTGGAATGAAGTTTTCGTAAATTCAATTAAATTTATGGATGGCACAACACAATCTACTGCAACAGTTGGAGGTGGCGGTGGAGGTTTGGCAGGAAGCGGCTCCACTAATTATTTACCAAAATTTACTGCAGCTACTACCGTTGGTAATTCGACCATATACGACAATTTCGGAAATGTAGGACTAAACACTACTTCAATGGTGGGCTCAGCAAATTTTACTGCTAAATCTTTAAATACAACAGGTTACGGTGGTATGTATGTTGATATGGGTGGCGCTAGCGGAAGAAAACCATTTTACGGTTATGCAGTTGGCGGCTCCGCAAAAGCATGGACTTATTTTGATGAAGCTACAAATCAATTCAGAATAAATAACAATGGCGATCAATTTATAATTGATAATGCAGGACAAATTGGTATAGGAACTACTTCTCCGGATGCAAAATTAAAAGTTGAAACATCAGGAACAGTACCTGTAATGAAAGTAACTAAGCCATGGACCGGTGTTGGCGCAACTAATTTTAATTTAGTTGAAATAAGTAACACTTATACATTTGGATACGGAACAGGCTTGCAAGCCGGCGGCGGACAAACAGGATTAAAAGGTGTGGCTTCTAATGGTGCTAATACCGGCTATGGTGTATACGGAACTGCATTTGGCGCTGCCGGTTTATCAATAGGTGTTTATGGAACCGCGGGAGCTACTGCCGGTCCGGCATATGGCGTTTATGGAACCACTACAAGTGGAACTACTCAATACGCAGGTTACTTTGAAGGTCGTGGATACTTTTCAAGCAATGTGGGTATTGGAACAACATCACCATCAGTTAGAATGCACATCGACGGCGGCACTGATGCATCACTTGCATCGGGCGGATTTATAGTTAACGGTGAAACAACCGGTACAAATTTGACTATAGATAATAATGAAATTATGGCTAGAAATAATGGTGTTGCATCAACACTTTATTTGAATAACGACGGTGGAAACATCAGTATGTGCTATTCAAGTGGTAGTGTTATGATAGGCGCATCTGTTCCTGCAACAGGATATTTATTGTCAGTAGATGGCAAAGTAATGTGTGAAGAATTAAAAGTGCAATTAAGTGAAAGCTGGCCTGATTACGTATTTGCCGATGATTATAAATTATTGTCATTATACGAATTAGAAGCATCCATTAAAGCTAACAACCACCTGCCCGGTATTCCTTCAGCAAGTGAAGTTGAAGCAGAAGGTATTGCTGTAGGTGAAATGCAAGTGCAAATGATGGAAAAAATTGAGGAATTAACCTTATACATCATTGAATTACAGAAGCAAATTGATGCTTTAAAAGCAAACTAAATTGATTTCAACTTTTAAAATTACCATTATGAAAAAATTATTAATGGCATTTGCAATAATGTATTGCGTAAGTGGAAATTCAATTTTCGCACAACAAACGCAATTATCGCAAGTAGCTGAAAAAAAACACGGCGCTTATATTAAGCCCGGCAGCAAGCCCGATTGGATTGAGTTTAAAAAGGAAGTGCCGTTTAATGCTGAAAATATTTTTCGCGATGCACCGGATTTAATTGGGATGTCATCAAACGATGAGATGCGTTTATTTAAAACAAATATTGATGCAGCCGGTAATAAGCATTTTAAATTCGCGCAGTTTTTTAAAGGTGTGCGTATTGAGGGTTTAGAATATTATGCACATGAGCGCAATAGTGTATTGCATCTCATCAACGGAACTTTTGTGGCAGATATTAATTTGAATACAATACCGGCAATTTCCGGTGAACAAGCTGTTCAAACTATGCTAGCTGCTTATCCCGCTGAAAAATATTTGTGGGAAGATGTTGATGCTGAAGCTGCATTTAAAATTAAACGCAAGAATGAACTTGCCACATTGTATCCAACACCGGAATTATTAATAGTAAAAATAAATCCCACAGGTCCTTTTTTGGCAAGTAATTATACCTTGGCATATCGTATGTATGTGTTTGCAAAAAAGCCGCATATTGCACAATACGTTTATGTAAATGCACAAACCGGAGCAATACTCAGAGATAAAAGTTTAGACCATAGTTGTAATACTACTACAGTGGAAACAACGTTTAATGGTCCGCAATTAATGTATACCGATTATAGAGAAGAATCTTGTAATGATGGATCGGATGAATTTGCCTATTTCTCAATTAACGATTGTAATACCGATTCGGAAATTAGAAGCAATATGGAAGATGCTGATGGCGACGATTATTTAATTTGCGATGAGGATAATGATTGGAGTTGGATTGGCCCAGGTGTCAGCGGCATGATGGCGATAACTTCACTGTGGACAATTTCTGAATCATTTAAATACTATGATATCGTTCACGGTCACGAAAGTTTTGATGGTAGCTCCGGATTAATCGATTTATTTAGCAATCATACTTATTATGATGACGATGATAATCCTTATTGCACAAATGCAAATTATACATCTATATTAGATAATATTTATTTTGGCTCAGGAAACGATTGTATACCCGGAACTACCGATGATTATAATACACTCGATATTGCCGGTCACGAATTTATGCACGGAATTATTGAGTATGCACATTTTGATGCATTAGATTATTCAGAAGAAAGTGGTGCACTCAACGAATCGTTTGCAGATATTTTTGGTGAAATGGTAGAATATTGGATAGAAGGTGGTGCTTCACCAAGTTGGCTGATGGCAGAAGATAGAGGCGCTATTCGCTCAATGAGCAGCCCCAACGATTTTAATGATCCGGATACTTACTATGGTGATTTTTGGGCACCACTGGACGGCGATGATAATGGCGGAGTACATATAAATTCCGGAATTCAAAATCACATGTTTTATTTATTAAGTGAGGGTGGTGAAGGTGTAAACGATTACGATGTAGAATATCATGTAGATGGCATCGGCTATGTAAAAGCGCGAACAATTGCTTGGAGTGCGATGATGAATTACTTAAACGCGGCCGACGGATATTTTACGGCTAGAAACGCCTGGATACAAGCAGCAATCGATTTATATGGAAGTTGTTCACAGGAAGTAATTTCTGTTGGTCAAGCTTTTCAAGCAGTTGGCGTAACTAAATTTACCGCTTATGATATTGCTTCTGTTTGCGGAACTTATTTTTTTACAGGTTTTGCTGATGCAACTTATGCTATCGAAAATAAAAGTGTTGTAGTTGGCGAATTTCTTTTGCCTTGTGCAACTACAATAAATTCACCTGCAGTTGTTACTTTCGAATCAGGATATTATATTAATTTAAGTCCGGGATTTGAAGCTAAATCAGGTTCCACTTTTGTGGCTTGGATAGATGAATGTGAAATAAGTGAGTATGATCCTGGCGGTTTGCGTTATGTGGCTCCAATTGAAGATGAAGTTGTAGAAAATGAAAATAGAACTCAAATGGAAGTATTTCCTGTGCCCACAGCAAACAACATCACATTAGCTATAACGTTAGCTAACAGCGCAATCGCAAATTTATATGTATCAGATATTGCAGGCCGATTTGTTGCCAACTGGATGATTAATCAACAAGTAAATGAAGGTACCCATCAATTTGAATTTGATGCAAGTAATTTACCTTCAGGTATTTATTATGCAACATTCAAAACAAATAATGAAATGCAAACTGCAAAATTTGTAGTCCAACATTAATAAAATAATTAATTTACAAAAAAAGGGACGCACTAAGTAATTAATGCATCCCTTTTTTGTGTTTGAATTTATTTAGAAACGCCCAAGCAATGCAACATAAATGTATACATAAATGCCACTTCATTCACGCTTTCATATCTGCCCGATTGCCCGCCGTGACCGGCGTCCATATTTATTTTAAACAGCAATAAGTTATTATCAGTTTTTGTATAGCGCAATTTCGCTACCCATTTAGTAGGCTCGAAATATTGAACCTGACTGTCGTTTAAACCGGTAGTTACTAATAAATTAGGATAGTTTTTTGCAGTAACATTATCATAAGGTGAATAGCTCATCATATAATCGTATTGCTCCTTTATGGAAGGATTTCCCCACTCTAGCCATTCAAATGTTGTAAGAGGAATACTCTCATCTTCCATAGTTGTAATAACATCCACATATGGAACATCAGCAATAATGCCATTATATAATTCCGGAGCCATATTTGCTATCGCACCCATTAATAATCCGCCGGCGCTTCCGCCATTCGCAAATAATTTATCTTTTGCAACATAATTATTATCAATTAAATATTTACTGCAATCAATAAAGTCATAAAAAGTATTTTTCTTGTTTAACATCTTTCCATCATCATACCAAGCGCCACCCATTTCTTGTCCGCCGCGAATATGTGTATTGGCATAAATAAAACCTCGGTCTAACAAACTAAGTACATTGCTGTCAAAATAATCTTCATTGCTATAACCATATGAACCATAACCATAAATAAAGCCGGGTGCTGTTCCATCTTTTTTTACAGCATCTTTTCGATAAGCAATTGTGAGCGGAACCATCTTACCGTCGCGCACTTTTACCATTATTCGCTCAGTAGTGTATTGTGTTTTATCATACCCACTCGGTATAACATCTTGCTTTAAAATAATTTTTGTATTTGTTGTAACATCATATTCATAAGTAGTAAAAGGTGTTATGAGCGATGAATATACAAACCGTATTTTATTCGTATTCGGCTCGGGATTGGTGCTAATTGCAGCATAGTATCCCGGTTCATCAAACTGTATAAAATTATCTTTGCCTGTGCGCGAAATTATACGCAGTGTTGTTAACCCGTTGGCGCTTTCCTGAGCAACAAAAAAATCATTAAAATAAGTAACACCTTCTAAAAATACATTATCGCGTGCAGGTATTACATCAACCCAATTTTCTTTCGCAGGATTTGCAATCTTCACTGTGCAGAGCCTGTAATTTTTGGCATTGTAATTTGTTTTTATCGAAAACTCGCCGCCGGTTATGTGATCAGCAAAATAATTGAGATTAGCAATAAGTGGTTCAATAGTAATAAAATTGCCGGGATTAGTTCCATCAGTATATTTAATTATTGACGCATCAGTTCTGCCTAAGTATGCAAAAATGTAATCGTTACTTCTGCTTTGGTAAATAAAAATATCTAAGGTTTCATCATCTTCCTGCAAAAGCAAAATATCATCAGCAACCCGACTTCCAATTACATGTTTCTTTACTTGATTTACACGAAGCGTTTCCTTATCAGGAACACCATATATTATTGATTTATCATCTTTCGACCACAAACAACCATTTCGAGTATCTTTAATTTCATCACCTAACCATTCACCTGTGGTTAAATTTTTAATTTTGATATTGTAAAAATTCCTGCCATCTGCATCGGCAATAATGCAAACTTTTGTATGGTCATGACTAACTTCAATGTTGAAACTCAAAAATTCATGGCCTTTAGCTAAATCGTTCCCATTAATAATGATTTCCTCTTTAGCCTCAAGTGAACCTTTTTTTCTGCAATAAATAGGGTATTCTCCACCCTTTTCGTACCTGGAGTAGTAAAAAAATTCTCCCTTTTTATAAGGAACACTCTGCTCATCCTCCTCAATTCTGCCAACCATTTCCTTAAAAAGTTGTTTTTGCAACCCTTCAGTTGGTTCCATAACCTCCTTTAAGTAAGCATTTTCAGCTTCCAAATGGGCAATTACCTGCTTATCCTCTCGGTTTTTCATCCAATAGTAAGGATCTTCACGGTCACCAAAACTGCCATTTATTACATGTGGAATACGTGCAGCAGCCGGCGGCTGTGGTGCATGGTGTTGAGCTAAAATCGCTGTTCCAAACAGGTTTAGCAGCAAAACAATAAGTATGTTCAACTTTTTCATGCCCGAAATATACATGTTTATTAAAATCGTATTCTTCAACCCTGTCACAAATCAACTATTTTTTTTACCGTTTTTTGCCTATAGTTAAAGTGAAATGCTTTACTTTAGCGACCGACTAAACCTAAAACTATGCGGAAATATCTACTCCTGACTATTGTTTCCTTTGCTACCATGCAGTTGTTTGGACAAGGGCGCAACATTACAGGGAAAATTACAGATGCTGACAATGGCGAATACCTGCCGGGTGTTACAATTTTACTTGAGGGAACCCAAAATGGTACTATAAGTGACATTGACGGTAAATACAATATCATGGTGCCTGAAACCGGCGCTACACTTGTATTTTCGTTTGTTGGTTACGAAACTCAAAAGATATTGATTGGAACAAAGAACGTGCTTTACGTTTCATTGAAAATGTCACAAGAAATACTGGAAGAGGTAGTTGTTGTGGGATACGGAACAGAGGTTAAAACAAAAGTAACGGGAAGTATATCTGAAATTAAAGCTGATCAAATCGCTTTAACGCCTGTGTCAACTGTTGAGCAAACCCTTCAAGGTAAGGCTGCAGGGTTATTTATTGAGGCAAATAACGGGAAAGTTGGTGGAGATGTAAAAATCCGCATTAGAGGTTCATCTTCAATAAATGCAAGCAATCAACCATTAATTATTGTTGATGGTATTCCGATTAATACGGTAGCTGTAAATGATTACTTCAACGTTTATTTAAATCCATTAAATGATATCGATTTTAATGATATAGCCAGTGTAGAGGTGTTAAAAGATGCTTCGGCAAGTGCCATTTATGGTTCACGCGGAGCAAATGGTGTAATTATTATTACAACTAAAAGAGGAAAAGCAGGTAAAGCGAAAATTACACTCGATTATCAGCAAGGTTTTAGTAAACCAACTCGTTTACGCGAATTTTTAAATGCTGAAGAATATATTGATTACTACACAGAAGCTGCTATTAACGGCGGAACATACGATTTTAATAACGGCATCAGCGGTTATAGTACTGTTGAAGAAGCAGTCGCAGATTATATTGAAGATGTAGAGAAAAAATTTGACCGCCTTGCCGGATATTCAGATTGGAGAAACGACTACGTGAATACCGATTGGCAGTCACAAGCTTTTCAAGATGCTACTTCCGGTATGCTCGATTTTTCGGTTTCAGGTGGAACAGATAAAATGCAATATTTTACCAGTCTTGGTTATTCTAGTCAAGAAGGTATCATGATAGGTAATTATGGCGATCGTTTCAATATTCTTAATAATATTGATGCACAATTGACAGAAAAATTGAAGATGAGTTTAAACCTTAACCTAAGTCGTTCAATTAACAACGATATTCCGGATGATAATTCATTTTCTACCCCATTGCAAATGGTTGCCCAATCGCCGCTTACACCGCCAATTGATACAGCAACGGGCGAATATTATAATACGCCAACTACATTATATTACAATCCGTTAATTGAAATAGATAACGTGTTTTTTGAAAGCACAACTTTCAGAACACTCGGTAACTTAACGGCAGAATATCAATTATTTAAGGTATTAGCATTAAGAGCTGAATTAGGTGGCGATATTACTAATCACAATCAAGAACGTTTTTACGGCAGTAAAAGCGAAGTAGGTTTATCGGTAGGTGGTTATGGAACAAGTTATAATTCCGGCGTCCAATATTTAGATACTAAATTTTTATTGTTGTATAACCAAAAATTTGGTAAAAATTCACTTGCTGCTACCGGTGGTGTAGAGTTTAATCAATATGACGACTTTTATAACTCAGTTGAAGGTCAAGGATTTCCTAATGATAAATTACAAACACTTGCCTCCGCAGCAGAAATAGTAGCCGGTACATCAGTTGTTTCGTATTACAGATTTTTATCTTATTTCACCCGCGTTACCTATGATTATGATACACGCTATTTATTAAATCTTACTGTAAGAGCTGATGGTTCTTCTCGTTTTGGTGAAGAAAATCGATACGGCGTTTTCCCTTCAGCTTCGGCCGGATGGGTAATTTCAAACGAAAGCTTCCTTAAATCAAGCAAAAAAGTTAGCTTGCTCAAACTCAGAGCCAGCTATGGTTACACAGGAAATGCAGGTATTGGAAATTTCGATTATAAAGGTTTATACGGTATCGGCGCTTATGCAGGAACTTCATCAATCTATCCTTCAACAATTGCTAACCCTGAATTAACTTGGGAAAAAACAGCGCAATTTGATATCGGTTTCGATTTCGGATTCTTTAATGATCGCTTATCAGGTGAAATAGATTATTATATTAAAAATACTACCGACTTATTACTCGATGTTCCTGTTCCGGCTACTACAGGTTATGCAGTGCAAACGCAAAACGTAGGTAGCCTCGAGAATAAAGGATTTGAATTTGTAATTAATTCCGACAACTTTGTTGGCAACTTTAAGTGGAGCACTAGTTTTAACTTCTCAATAAATAGAAATAAAATAACTGAACTTGCAAATGGTCAGGAACTTATCGACTTAGGTGGAAGCGATTTCATGAATGTTATTATGGTAGGTCAGCCACTTGGTGTATTTTATGGCGCTGAGTATGCAGGAGTTGATCCTGATAATGGCGATGGATTATTTTACGTAAATGATGAAGGCGGCGGAATTGAAACCACAAACGATTTCAACCTTGCTAATTATGTAGTTGTTGGCGACCCGAATCCTGATTTTTTTTCCGGTATCACAAATAATTTATCTTACAAAAATGTAGGTCTCGATTTTGTTTTCCAAGGTGTTTATGGTAACGATGTAAACTTGCAAGGCGATTATTGGATGAGCTCAAATGCAAGTCAATACGATAATCAAACTGCTGACCAACTGGATGCATGGGAAAATGTGGGCGACGATACAGACATTCCTGAAAACAGATTGTTATTCGCAAACGGAACAGAATCGCGCTCAAGCAGATACCTGTCAGATGCATCATACCTTAGATTAAAAACAGTTACTTTAAGTTATACTATACCTGAAAAGCTTACAACTAAAATGAATATGACTTCATTAAGATTATATGCTTCAGGTTATAACCTTTATACATTTACTAATTATCGTGGATGGGATCCGGAAGTTTCTACCGATTCATTTACCGATAATGTATTTTATGGAATCGATTTTTACAGCGCTCCACAACCTAAAACAATTGTATTTGGTGTTAGCATAGCGCTTTAATGATTTAAAAGATTAAGTGTTTTTAAAAAAAGAAATTATGAAAAAATCATTATATCAATATTTAATTCTCGGATGTGCAATTGTTGCTGCACCTTCGTGTAAAGATTACTTAGATCTAGAACCTGCGCAAAGTTTAAGTAACGAAACTGCACTAGATAACGACTTGGGCGTAAAACAAGCACTTATTGGCGCATATGATAATATGTCACAAACATCGCTCCTAGGCGGCGAATTAATGCGTAATTCCGAATTATATGGTGCCGATGGCGAAATAGTTTGGGTTGGCACTTACACTGCACCACGCGAAATTTACAATCGCGATATTCTTGTAACCAATGGAGATGTTTCCGGTTTATGGACAGATGCATATGAAGTGATTAATGCATGCAATGGTGTTATCAATGCAATCAGCGTTGTTGAACCCGATGATCAAAATCGTGTTAAAGGTGAAGCGCTTGCATTAAGAGGTTGGGCACATTTTGAACTTACAAGGATGTTCGGACAACAATATGAAGTGGGTAGCGATAACACACAATTAGGCGTTCCACTTATTTTACTGCCAACATTGGCAGTTGGCGATAATGTTGATGTGGTAAGAAATACAGTAGAAGAATGTTATACCCAAGTTATTGCTGACCTCACAGAAGCAGAAAGCTTACTTCCTGAGTCAAACGATGAATATATTAATAAATATGTTGCAGCTGCATTGTTGGCACGCGTTTACTTGCAAAAAGAAGATTACACTGCTGCCCGCGATGCTGCAAATCGTGTAATTGCTTCTAACGACTTTGCTTTGAATACCAATTTTGCCGATGCATTTGCGCAAGATAACTCAACCAACGAAGATGTTTTCAGCTTAGAAAATTCTGAACTCGATAACAGCAATGTAATGGTAACTTATTTCGCAATAAACGATTTTGGTGGTCGTGCAGATATTGAAATTCAACCTGAACATTTAGCTTTATACGATATTGCTGATGCAAGAAGTTTAATGTTTTTGGTTGATGGTGATGCCACTTATACTACTAAATATAATAACGAATTTGGTAATTTAAGTATCATTCGAATTGCTGAAATGTACTTAATTCGCGCCGAATGTAACGCACGTTTAGGTTCAGCAATTGGTTCAAGTCCGGTTGATGATTATAATATGGTACATACCAGAGCAGGTTTGCCTGCAGCAACCGATGTTGCCTTAGATGATATTTTATTGGAACGCCACCTCGAACTTGCTTTCGAAGGTTTTAAAGTACATGAAATAAAACGTTTAAAAGGAACTAGCGGTGTAATGAACTACAACGACCCTAAAATGATTTATCCAATTCCGCTTTCCGAAATTGAAATCAATCCATTGTTGGTGCAAAATCCCGGATATTGATTAAATCCTTCAAGATTTATTAATTGGCACTTTTTAAGCACGAATCAACGAATATTGATTCGTGCTTTTCTTTTAATCCTTTTGTGACACGATAACAAATGTCACAAACAGCCCTGCTAATGTCGATAGTTAGTGACAGGTAAAAAGTAACTGTAAAGTGATAAAAATGACCTTAGGGTGGTCAAATGAGCATAATTTTAAATTAGTTGGGGTGTTTTTGTGACATATCCTTGAGGTAAGTAAAGCGCTAACTTTTTTTCAATTTGCCTAATATGACTATATTTAGATTCACAATAAAATCAATTCACAATAAAAATTTGCCTAAATGAAAAGATTAATTTTACCAGTACTTCTCGCAGCAGGTTTGCTTATCTCCGCACAGGGGTATGCACAGCAAGCAACTAAAGTTGAACCTGACTTCAACATTCAGTTAACTGAATCCATGTTGCAACAAAAATTCATTCAATTGGATATTTCAGGATTGCAATTTAAAGATGAAGTTACAGCCCAGAAATTTTTCAAATCAATTGGAAACAACCTTGTAGAGTTCCGTCTCGATTACACGAGTAAAACTGCAATCATGATGTTGTATCCCGACAGACTTGGAAAATTCACATGGACTTTAGCAGATTGGAACGAATATGTTGGCAATATGTCTACACGTTGTTCTTCAACTTACTCTTCATTTTTAAACCAATAATCTAAAACTGATTCTATGAAAAAATTTTATATAAAATGTTCAGCAGTTGCGGTACTTTTAATATGCACAGCAACATTAAGCAATGCCCAAATAGTTGGCGGCGTTTCTTATTTGAAAGGTAAATTTGTTGAAGTAGCAATTTCTGATTGCGGTACTTATACTTCAGGCGCTGAAGGTGTAACGCAAGCAGCTCCTGCCGGATACCACGAGAATACATTAGACGGTTCATTATCATTCGGAAATGATAGAAATTCTGATGGATGGGACTTAGGTGTTCCTGATCAGTGTGGTGATTATATTATGCCGGGTTCTCCTGAAGATGGCTTTGCTATTCAAATGGGAGAAGGTACCGTTTATGGTAATATCCAGCCTTCTTGCTACAGTCCTACTTTGTTTGTTGCTAACGCACCTTCATTTGAAGGTTCAAACACTTTTAATTTAAATGCAGGCTCAGTTAGAAAAAGTATTTGGCAAGGCACAAATGCAGAATTAGGAATTGCAATCGCGCAGACTTCTTACTATTTAAATAAGAAACAAGCTATTCTTACCATTGTTGATATCTGCAATGGTGGTGACGATTTGTTTGACGTTTATTATGCAAGAAATTCAGACCCGGATAATGATCAAGTTACTACCGGCGACTTTACGACAAAAAATAATGCAGTTAAACAATATGCAACTGACGGATTTTCGCAAGTTTCTGCTGCCAGTAATTCAGGTTCTCCTTGCTACATGAGCTATGTAACAGGTGATGCTCGTGGTAAAGTTTCAAGAGGCAATTTTTCAATGGGTGAGCCTTACGACATGTATAATGGATTAGCGGGGTATATTACCACTGCCGGTGCCGTTGCTGCTGATGAGGCTATTCAAGTTTCATTCAAAATTGATACTATTGTTAATAATGATTGCGCTTGTGTTGCATATAGCACAGTGTTAACTCCAACAGGTGTTACAGAGCAAGTTGCATTAACCGGAACTGCTTGTGCTACTTTAGGAACACTCGCACGTTATGGCGACGATGTTGTTGCTGCTTACTTAGACGATCCAATCTACTTCTTGAATAACGAAATGTTAGTGTATCCAAACCCTTCAAACGGTAACTTTACACTAAACTTGTTCGAAATTGAAGATGCAACAATTACAGTAGTTAACACTACAGGTCAAATTGTTTACACTGCAACAGGTGTTAGCAATTTCGCAGGTGTTACACTCGAAGATTTAACTCCGGGTTTATACTTTGTAAATGCTGCTTATGGCGATGGTAAAGTAGTTACCAAGTCAGTAGTTATTGAATAACAACTTGCTGATTAATGTATTTAGTGCCTGATTAACTACAGTTAATCAGGCACTTTCATTTATTATTGTAAGGTATTGAGATTTCAGAGTGCATATTTAAATGATTGTAAAACATCTCCGTAATGATTATTTACTTAACTTCGCACCGCTTTTAATACTAAACCAAAAAAAATGAAACTAATCAAACACACATTACTTCTCACGGTTATTCTGAGTGCGTTTACCACTTTTAATGCAAACGCCCAGTTATATACCTTCACTAACGATGAGTTAGGATTACCCGGAACTGTTGCTACCGGTGTTACAGCTTCGAGCCTTACACCTGTTAATGGTCCTGTGTTTATTAACGCTTGCGGCAGTGGATATAGCACCGACACCTGGAGCTTATCTACCGGTGCTTTCAGTACTGCTTTTTCCGCAATCCAATTAACCTTGACACCAACTGCGGGTTATAGCATGACCATCACTCAAATGCAGTTTGACTTAGGTCGTAACCCACAAGGTCCAAGCAGAATGCGCTATGCATATAGCACAGATGGTGGTGCATCTTGGATCAATAATGGAACCGATTATTCAGTGCCAAGTGGCTCATGTGGCTCCGGAACTACATTTATTTGGAACATGACTGATTTTACTTCAACATCAGCAGTTATTTTCCGTATTTATGGTTGGAATGCAGGCAATGTTAATGGTCAAGAAAGAAATTACAATGGTATTGTTGCAGGTTCGGCTTGTGCATTAACTGCATGGTATGCTGATGCAGATGGCGACGGATTTGGTAACCCAGCTGTTAGTACATTAGCTTGCAACGCACCTACAGGTTACGTAGCCAATAATACTGATTGTAATGATGCTAACGCTTCAATAAAACCGAGTGCGACAGAAATTTGCAACTGAATTGATGATAATTGCAATGGTTCAATAGATGAAGGACTTACATTTGTTACCTATTATGCTGATGCAGATGGTGACGGTTACGGAAATCCTGCAGTAAGTGTAACTAGCTGTTCAGGTCCTCCTGCCGGTTATGTTGCCAACAACACAGATTGTAATGATGCTAATGCCTCAATAAACCCGGGTGCTGCTGAAATTTGCAACGGAATTGATGATAATTGCAATGGTTCAATAGATGAAGGACTTACATTTGTTACTTACTATGCCGACGCTGATGGCGATGGTTTTGGTGATGCAGGTACAAGTGTTACATCTTGCGCACCTGTAGCAGGTTATGTTTTAAATAATACCGATTGTGATGATACACAAAACACTGTTTATCCCGGAGCAACCGAAATTTGCGATGGTTTAGATAATGATTGTGATGGTAGTATTGACGAAAATTTAGTGGTAGCAACAATTGCTCCTGCCGATTCTGCAATTACTTGTAAAGGTTTTCCTGTAACATTCTCTACAGAGCCTTGCGCAGGTTGCACTTACCAATGGTTCAAAAATGACAATCCATTACCGGGCGCTACAAGTGATACTTACAGCACAACTAAACCTGCTTATTATTCAGTTCAAGTAAACATTCCGGGCGGTTGCTTCGATGTTTCTGATTACTCTTTATTAATCAGCGGATTTAATCCGAATGCTAATATTTACTATCCGAATGGCTTAAACTTATGTGCACCTTCGCCGGGAACTAATATCTTGGTTAAAGTTGGTTACACAGCTACAAATACTTATCAGTGGTACCAAGATGGTTTACCATTTGTTGGTGGTGGAGCTACAAGCTGGAAAATTTATCCTACAACTGCAGGAACTTACACTTGCTCAATCACTTCGATAGATGGTTGTAACCGTGTTACAGAGCCTGCTGTAGTAATTAACTCTTGCCGTATAGCAAATGAAACTGAAGCAACGTTGGCAGTTTATCCTAACCCTGCATCAAACAATTTTACAATTGATATGACAGTTGAAGAAAACATTGAAACTGCTCAAATCCAATTAGTAAATATGATGGGTCAAATTGTAGCTAATGTATCTGCAACAGTTAATGGCGGTATATTAAATAATACAATTAATACAACTGATTTATCTTCAGGTATGTATCTTGTAAAAGTAATTACTGAATCAAAAGAATACAGCACTCAATTAATATTGAATAAATAATTAAAGTGTAAACAAAAAAAACCGCATCTTTTTGATGCGGTTTTTTTTATGCTTAATTTTTAGCAACTAAGGCTTAAAAAAATTCGCCATAAATATTTTAATGGCTAATGCTAAGGCAATTACGCCAAAAAATTTAGTAATGGCATGCAGCGCTGTTTTACCGATTTTTCGCTCTATCCAATCGGTTGAACGCAATACAATAAATATGATAACTGCGTTAACTAATACTGCTATTAAAATGTTATAAATAGAGTAAACGCTGCGCATACTAATCAGCACAGTTAGTGTTCCGGCACCCACCAATAAAGGAAATCCAATTGGCACTAAACTACCTGCCGCAGAACCTTCCGGGGTAGATTTAAAAATGTGAATACCCAATATCATTTCCAAACCCAATAAGAAAATTACAACCGAACCTGCAAGCGCAAAAGATTGCGTATCTAATCCCAATAAACTCAAAATGGTATCTCCCAAAAATAAAAAAGTAACCATGAGAATACCGGCAAAAATGGTCGTTTTTGCAGGTTGTAATGTAATACCTCTATTCTTCATCGAAATAATTAAAGGCACATTTCCTAAAACATCGATAATTGCAAATAGTGTTAAACTAATGGTAATGATATCTGAAATTTTAATAGCAGACATAAAATAAAATTAAATGGTAATTAAAATAGGTAATTGTAAATAAGGAATACAAGAAGACTAACAGCACGCAACTGCGCAAATATACCAAGGATACTCATGTATTCCAATGGCATTATTGTAGATGTTTAATGTAAATTTCATAGTAGGCACAACAAATAAATGTAAATACCGGCAAAAAAGTTCCCCCCTATAGCGAAATATTTTTTGCCACCGCAAAAACTATTTCTGCTATAGGGCATTTCTTCAACCTTTTTACCTGTATTTTGTAAGCAGGACTTTCTATTAGCGATTTTGTGTTTATCGAATATGTTAATTGTATAAATGTGCGCAGTTGAGTATATTTGGTATTGAGTTAACTGCGCCAATCTTGCCAAATTGGGGTGATTGGGGAAGTAAAGGTGCGCATATAAACAAGTTATAACCAATGGTTCATAAAAATTCCAGTCATATTGCAACTTCGGACAGATACTCTCAGTGGACTGTTGACCGACTGAACAAACGCAGACGAAGGCAAGTCGGCCGACTGCTTTTTTACAAACTTTTGACTACTCACACGACAATATTTATTAATTTAACAGACAAATGAAAAAAATGAAAAATCGATTTAACCTTTTTGCACTAGTTCTTATACTTGGTACTTTTGCATCAACAACTTTTGCTCAAATTGAAATAACAGATTTTAAAGATGATAGTAGCGATGCGTATTATTTGAATATTGAATTATCAATTGGAGAAGAAACTTTCTTTGAATCATACAAATCTGAACTTGGATTAACTGAGAATGATGAAATGCAAGTTAAAACATCTGAAATAGATGAATTAGGGTTTACTCATACTCGTTACAAACAATACTTTAAAGGTATTGAAGTGGAGGGAGGAACGTATATTTTGCATTCAAAAGAGAGTTATGTAATAATTGCAAATGGTGAACTTATTGAAGGACTAAACTTAAATATTGTACCCTCTATTTCTGAATCAGAAGCATTGGAATCAGCTTTAAAAGAAATTGCAGCAGTTGAATATGCGTGGCAATCTAAAGAATGGGAAGACGGATTAAAGCTTGAAACAGAAAATGAAATAGCTACCTATTACCCCATTGGCACACTTGTATTTACGAAAGATTTTTTAACCTCACCCAAATTCGAGAATTATCTCTTAGCCTATAGATTTGAGATAGTGTGCTCAAATCCCGATGAAAATTTTATGATTTATATTGATGCTGAAAAAGGAAGCTTCATTAAAAAATATCCCTTGACCAAAGATTGCACAAATCATGTCGGCTCCGCAACAATGATGTATTATGGTTATCATACTTTTAATGTAAACAAACGAGGATGGCCATATAACGACTATACACTTGAGGATTGCACAAGAGGAAGTGGAATTAAAACAAAATGGGCGCATTTTCTTCCAGACAATGTTACAGATGATAATGGCAATTGGGGAACTGATGATCAAAAGGGAACTACAATACATTGGATAGCGCAAAGAGCATGGGATTACTACCAAGCTACACACAGTCGTAATGGAATGGATAATTCAGGACATCAACTTGATATGCGAGCCGATTGGAATCAAGCAAATGCGGTATACAGTCATATCTTAGGTAATGATAAAATTAAGATTGGAACATTTACAAATTATTTAGGAACCTTAGATGTTGTAGGTCATGAATTTACGCATGGTATCACTCAATATACTGCAAATTTAGAATATGAAAATGAATCGGGGGCATTAAATGAATCATTCTCTGATATATTCGGGACTGCAATAGAAAGGTATTCACTAGGCTCTAACGACTGGGATTTAGGCGCTCCCGCAATTACATTAAGAAACATGGAAAACCCTAATGCATTTAGTCAACCTGATTTTTACGAGGGGGCATTCTGGTATACTGGCCCTGATGATACTGGCGGAGTGCATACAAATAGTGGTGTTCAAAATTATTGGTTCTATTTGTTAAGTTCTGGGGCGACGGCAAACGTCACTGGGATAGGTTTTGATAAAGCTGCTAAAATCGCCTATAGAACACTCACGATTTACCTTGATGAAACTTCTGACTATAATGATGCAAGAACTTGGTCATTACAATCAGCTGCAGATTTATATGGATCATGCTCCAACGAATGGTTAATGACAAATAATGCATGGTCAGAAGTGGGTCTTGGCGCAACATTACCCTTTATTTTCTGCGCCACTATTTCAGGACCTTCTTTGATATGCGAGGAGGAGCTAAATGATATTGACTACATATTTAACGCATCTGGAACTTATAATGGTTTGACCAACCCAACAGGAATGACTTTTAGTTGGGTAATAACTCCAAGCAGTCCTGCATGGACATTTAATTTAAGTGGTACTGGTAATAAAAAAATGACCGTTACAAATGTAAACGGAACAACTGACAGGACTTTAACTGTCACTGCATCATTTGCCGGTCAAACTCAAACCGATGCCCACAATGTTTTAATAGAACCTTGTGATGATTGCCCTCCCCTTTGTAAAATCGGGTTTTTTGATAAGACCGATGAATTAAGCATCAATATATTTCCAAATCCAACAGACGGGATAGTAAATTATTACATAACAAATTCCACTGGCGAAGTACTACTACAAGTCTTCGACATTAAGGGTAAATTGCTATTTAATAAAAATATTAGCAAATCTGACGGGACATTAAATATTTCAGAATTCCCATCAGGAATATATTTATTTAAGTTAGCAGACAATTCTAATTCTACATCCCATTTAATTCAAGTAAATAAGTAATTTTTTACACAAACCACTACGATACATTTTAAATGTATCGTAGTGGTTTTAATTCTATTTAACATGAAAAATATAATATTCACAACAACATTTATAATTTATATATCAACATTGATTGCACAAACAAGCAATTCCTTTTCAGTTAAAATTGGGGAAATAGCATTTACAGATTGGGGTAATAGGTATGGAATACAGCCTACATTATCTTATTCGCATTTGTATTCAAATCAATTGAAATTATCAACAGATTTAAATGGCTATTACTTTGAGCGATTGAATGAGTTTCACAGTTTGCCTCCTGTGGGCTTTGTTGAAAGCAAAATAGTAATTGAAAGTAATATTAAGTTGTGCCGTCAATTTAGCTCAGTTGATAACTTAAAAACAGCTGCTGGAGCAGGCTTGTCATTAAGACTTCGTAGCGACAACATCATTGTTTCTTCAGGAGTAACTGGCGGAGGCTTTCCTGAAACAATTTTAATTGGTTATGGAGGTATAGAGGTTGGTGTAGTCTTGTACTTTGAAAGCAATTATTTATTGACTGACAAATTTTCGTTTGGAATTTATACCCAAGCTAATTTATATTATCCAACAAATGACGGTACATCCTCATATTGGGTGCACAAAAGTCCAAGTGCATTTAGTTTTGGTCTATCAACAAATTTTTATTTTAGAAAATAGCAATTGGAATGATAAATTTCTACCTTAAACCACAGGTTATAACATAGGCTTTGGCAAAATTTGTTTTTGTGGGGGCGGACGAGTAAATCAAACCTTCATCCATCTATCAACCCTTTAATAAAATAAATACCTTAATCGCTTCTATCCCCACAAAAACAAACTTCGCCAAGCCCCAAAACGTCAGGCTGTGAATAAACTCCACGTTTAATCTATTTCTTAAAATTATTGCGTGTAAAATTGATTTACACTTGTAATAATTCAATTTAACACCTGCATTTTTAATGATGTAATTTCTTTTCGCATAATTATCATGT
>JANMLV010000232.1:0-3421 GCA_031372705.1 Bacteroidota bacterium
CACAAATTATTTTCAGCGGTTTCATTAAGGAAATTTCCTTCAAAACACTTAATTATTTCAGCATATTTAATGGAAAGATTAAAATAAGTATTGTTTTGATTTGCCTCTATTAGAAAGCTAAACATTTCCTTCTCTTCATTAAGTTTGTCAAATACCATAATTCCTTTAGACAGCTTTTTTCCAATTTCTTTTTTATACGCTGTGAAAATACAAGTGGGAATTTTAAAACTTTCCTTATTGTGCAATTCATGAAGGCGGTCTATGGAATCAAACAGGGATTCAAGGCTCTCACTTCCAAGTGTGGCATCAGCATTCATATAACCTCTTGCGTCAAGTATAATTCCCTGTATTTTTTTATAATTACTATTAATATATAAAAAACCATCTTCCACATTATCAAATGCTTTTATAATCAACCGATTTTTTGATGCTAGTTCAATAAATGATTTCATTTCACTAATCTCGTCATCTATTAAAACGAAGTTAAGCGGCTTGTTATTTATCATAAACTAAAAGAATTTAATGGTAATAAAATTTCAAAACACATTGGAAATTTACTAAGGTTATTATTATTTGAATACTCCCTTAGTTTACCTTGGTGCTTCATAATTGCTTCATTAATAAAATACCCCCCCATTCCCGTACCCCCAGAATGACCAGCCGCTTTGTTTTTTTGAATATACTGTTTAAAAGTAAATGTTTCATGAAATGGCTTGCCATCATTCATAACAATTATTTGCAAAAACATTTGATCATCCTCTTTTTCAGTGGAGATTTCCATTGCTATCACTAATTTATCTCTGCCCCCGTGCTTGATTGCATTATCAATCAACTCATAAAACACTTTTTCAAGTAAATTCTTATTGCCAAGCACCGAAAGATTGGAAAGATTTTCAGGAATATTGTTTATGATTTTAATTGTAATGTTAGGTGAAGTGCACTGAGATACTACATGTTTTAAGAAATCAATCATCTCAATTGATTCAGAAATCAATTGTCCGGAAAGGTCTTCAATTGTTGCCGACTCATTCGTAACAATAGTGCTTAGACGATTTATTTTTGACAGTAAATCTCGTGAAGTGGTCAGGATAGAATTTATTAAAGATTCATCTTGGGATCTGCCATCCAAAAGTTCTAGACTGGAGATATTAATAAGTTGAACATCAGAACGTATTTGCAGTATTTTGTTTTTAATTAAGTGATTATAATTTGCAAAATTAATTTCGTATTGTGCTCGCATCTGTGAAGCAATATCTTCTAAAATTTGTGGATCTTGCTGCAATTTGATTTGTCGCAACCTCGCCTGAGTGGTCGCAACCTCCTTTTGTTGGGCATTGGTAGGTCGAATTATTATATGTAATCGTTGGAATTCATTAGATATCCAATAAGGTTGCGCCGAACCTACAAGTATAGTTTCAAATTGTTCTAAAAAATACGGTTTATAAAATTCAAAAATAAGGTATTCAAGATTAATTTTATTTTGGTCAACTAAGTAAATTCCGATGTTGGAGCTTACCTGAATTGGGATATTTTCATATTCAAACCAAGTTGGCTTTAATCTTCCACCAACTTTGGCAACTAAAAGCGCTGATTGATTAAGAGTATAATATTTTAGAGTTTCATTAGGTAAAGAATTTGCTGTCCAATGTTTTAATTTGTAATGCATTTCAGATTCTGATAAATCTTTGATTTTAATAAGTTGAAAAGCATCTTGGTAGTTTCCTAAAGATAGTTTTATTTCTTTTATAACGCTGGATAATTGTATAAGGTCTTTTTCATCAATTTCAGACTTAACTTTTGCCTGAATTAAGTATCTGTTAGGCATTAGAATAAAATCGGGGCCTTTTAATTCTTTAATATTTATTACTATCTCATTCTTTGCAATCTTTATATTATTATAAATGATAGTTATTTTATTTGAGTCTTTATCAGGTCGCAGCTCAAATGTTATGTTATTTCGTGAACCGAGTGCTTTATTCTTATTGAGAATAATAATTGAACTAGCTAATTTTGATTTGTGATTATTATTACGAGTATCAAATGAAATTACAGCCTCAATTAAATCATTTTCAATTAGATATTTTCTACACTTTAATTGATCGTTGGTGGTACCATATAAAATTGTATTTGGTATATTCACAACAGCCCTACCTTTCTGATTCATTAGTTCAATAATTAATTGCAGAAACTGCAACTCCAATCTTTTTGATTTAAATAAATTAAATTGAGTGTCTTGCGTTGTATCAAATTCGCTAACTCCCAATGGAAGATCTGAAACAACAATATCCACCGAGTTCTTTAAAGATGATTTATCACTAATAGAATTATTTAACTTAGTTTCAAAATTATTAACCCCGTTCATTAATAGATAAATAGTTGCCAATTCAATCATAAGCGAATTAGAATCATGACCAATGTAATTTAAATTAGCCCTATTTGCTCCATTAACCTTCGTTAACTTGTCCGAAACTGAAATAAGTGTTAAAGCTGATCCACATGCAGGATCAAAAATTAGTTTATCATCTACATTAAATATTTTTGCTACCTGATTAGCAATTGATAGATTGATATTCTCATCCGTTATCAGCCTTTCATTATGACCATGGCTAAAATGTTGTTGCAGGAATTGGTCATATACTTTTTCAAAATCAATACTTGCCAACCAGCCAAGATCGAATTCGATAATCTTATTTATAATTCTATTAAAAATTGAATCTTCAATACTATTGAATCTTTGTAATATTGACGATGTTATAGAGTTAGCTTGGTTTTTATATAGGAAGTACTCCTTTAGTTTGCTAACAAAAAGTTTTTTAGAGTTATTTTGAGAAATAATGTCTTGTAATAAAGGTAAATTTGGTGCATTGGGTTTATTTCTAGTTTGTAGTTTAAACTCTAATGATGAGTGTTCACCATATAATAAAATCGCAGAAATTGAAATGATATATTCATCAATATTAATTGATGTCGAAAAGGATAATTCCAAAAGGTCCTTGAACAAAACATCATAATCGTTTCTTTGACCTCTGACTTGTTTTTCGGTTAGCTCAATTATACCATATTTAGTTTGTTTAAATATTTGTGGATAGCTTTTAATCCTAGCTATAATTTGTGATGCATTAACAGGTTTACCATCCTTTCTCGAGTATAGTTTTTTTTCATTAACTGCATGAGCAATACCCTTTGCATTTATTACTCCAACGTCTAATAAAACTTCTCGTATGGCTTCGTGTAGGGTCATTTTCTTTACAAATATATGGTTGACAAAGGAGGTTGCAAAAGGTGTTCCAAGTTCAAAGTGCAATAAAAATAGCCTAAAAGTTATAAATAATTGTCAATTATGCTAATTTAGATGTCAAATTTTGATAATTTATGAAGATTTTAATTTCGTGGGTGGCATTTGGGAATGACTTCAAAGATG
>JANMLV010000237.1:0-18271 GCA_031372705.1 Bacteroidota bacterium
TGACCACGAGTTCACAGCCAGGCACGTAACCTGGCTCGTCGAAAACGGCTGTACCGGCATCGTCTCTAACGGTAGCCTGGGCGAAGGTGGAGCGATGTTGATGGATGAAAAAATCGCTCTCTGGACGACGATCGTTGGCGCGGTCGGTGACAAAGTCCCGGTTGTCGCCGCCATCGCGGCGATCACGACCGCCGACGCCATTGCCCAGGCCAAAGCCGCCGAGGTCGCAGGATGCACCGGCTTGATGGTTTTGCCACCCTATCTGTATCGCAGCGACTGGCGAGAGAGCAAATATCACATCACCGAGGTCTGCAAAGCGACCGGTCTCTCGTGCATGCTCTATATACAGCAGCATGAACCGTTTCAGGCTGCATACCATCAACCGGATAAGAAGGCATATCATAAGCCAATCCGATTTTATACATATCTAATTGATTAGTTGTGCGTTCCAATGATGTTCCCATTGCGTAACCATTGTTTTCGCAAATAAAAATCACCGGAAGTTTCCACAACATAGCCATATTAAAGGTTTCATGCAAAGAGCCTTGACGAACGGCTCCATCGCCGAAGTAGCAAAGACATACATTACCGGTTCCTTTATATTGCTCAGCGAAAGCGATACCGGCTCCCATTGGAATTTGGGCGCCAACGATACCATGTCCGCCAAAAAAGTAATTCGCCTTGCTGAAAAAGTGCATAGAACCACCTTTACCTTTAGTGCAGCCGGTAACTTTTCCATACAATTCAGCCATTGCTTCGTTGCAGGTTATGCCTTTTGCAATTGCTAAACCGTGATCACGGTAAGCAGTAATAATTGGGTCCGAATGCCTTGTAGCACTAATAGTGCCGGCGGCAATAGCCTCTTGTCCGATGTATAAATGACAAAATCCTCTGATTTTTTGCATGCCATACATTTGGCCTGCTTTTTCCTCAAAGCGACGCATCTTATGCATTAAGTCGTACCAGTGCAGGTAGGTTTCTTTTGTTATTTTTGAGCTGTCCATGAATATCCTTCGAAAATTCGAACGGCAAAATTAAGAAAAGAGGGTTACAATTAAAACTAACTGTGTTACTACGGCGCATCAATTTGCTTAATTATAAGAACTATGGCACTGTTTCGGTGGCATTTGAGCATAAATTTAACCTTATAAATGGTCTAAATGGCTCGGGAAAGACCAATCTAATAGACAGTATCCACTATTTGTGTTTGTGCAAAAGTTATTTTACCAGAAGTGATAATAATGTTGTGAAACATCATTCGCCTTATTTCCGGATTGATGGCTTTTTTGATGTTTCGGGTAAGGAAACCCAAATTACCTGCAAGTTTACGGGCGTTAAAAAGGAGTTTTTTAAAGATGATGTGCAATATGATCGATTGGCTGACCATATTGGTTTAATTCCGGTTGTGATGATTGCTCCGGATGATATTGCCATAATAAACGATGGGAGTGAAGAACGAAGAAGGTTTATAGACACCGCCATTGCCCAATTAAATCCGGAATATTTATCGCGGTTGATACATTATAACAAGGTTTTACAGCAGCGCAATGCGGTTTTGAAGCATTTTGGCAGTACCGGAAGCATTGATAATACGTTAGTTGAAGTGCTTGATAGGCAACTTTCGGTTGATGGCGATTTTATTTATAACGACCGAAAGTTATATCTAGAAAGGTTTGCAGCAGTTTTTAGTGAACATTACAGGAAAATTTCAGGCGATAATGAAACTTGTTCTATTACCTACATCTCACAGCAGCACGATAATAATTTGTCGAATTTGCTAAAAATGAGTTTGCGCGACGATATGGCGGCAGGCAGAACAACCATGGGCATTCATAAAGATGACTTGAAACTAATGGTTAAAGGTTTTCCGGTTAGAGATACCGGTAGTCAGGGACAAATAAAATCGTTTCTCATTGCCATGAAAATTGCACAATGTAAGCTGATGGAGCAATTACAGCAGAAAAAGAGTATTATGCTGTTAGATGATGTTTTTGAGAAGTTGGATAAAAAACGCTTGGCAGTTTTGTTCGAAATATTTGCAGAACCATCGTTTGAGCAGATTTTTATAACCGATGCCGACGAAAAACGGAGTTGGGATTTTTGCAATGCACAATTTGGCGAATTTGGACATTTTCGCGTGAGCGACAATAATATTGAATAACTTTATACGATGAAGAAGAGCAATGAGCAGGGATTGGGAGATGTAATTAAACAATTGTTTAAAAGCTATCGCTTGGATGAAAAAGTTGCCGAAGTGCAGATTAAAGAGCTGTGGGGCGAAATAATGGGTGTTAGTATTAAAAATTATACTACCAACATGCATTTACATAAAGGTGTGCTAACGGTATATATTGAATCGGCACCGTTGAAACAAGATTTAAAGTTTTCGAAAGACACTATTATTAAACGCATTAATGAAGAAATGAAAGAAGTGATGGTTAGAGAATTAGTAATTAGATAAACTGCATGAGGTCATTATTTATATATTTATTTCTTTTCGTTTTCGTAAATCGTGTTTCATCTCAAAATAATTTAATTATTGAAAGTGATATATTGGGAGTATGGGAAATTGGAATTAATTTAGAAGGGTTGGATTCACTTGCCATTGATGGATATAAGCACAATATCACTGAAATAACCTTTTTGCCAAAAGGGACTTTTGAATTAAAATCTTTCGGCATTACCAGGATTTATGGTGATACATGTTTAACTTCTATTTCTTTTGGAAAATGGAAGTTAAACAACAACAGATTGACGTTGAAATATAATGACAGCGATTATGGGTTTTTTGGTAGAGTTTATTGGGCGATATTGGCAAGAAACAGAGAACACATCGTAAAAGTGAATCAAGATAGTATACTAGTTTTTAATGAAGGATTCTATGATTTAGAACGCTTACACGAAGCAACTTATACTAAATACTACAAACGGTTAAGTGTAACTACTCTCGTAACTGAAAATGGAAAAGATAGTTGCAACAACTTCTACAATTTACAACCTATTGTATTGCAACCGGAGTCCTATACATTTAAAGCAAATTATAAGTATTTAATTAATTCTTTAGACTCCACAAAAGTTGTAAGTATTCCTGAAGATAGAAATATAGATATATATTATGAAGAGCATTTAACCGATTCCATTTATAAATATAAATCTTTTTATGGCTTAGGATATATTGATTCAATTTATGAGGATTCTATAATTGTTTCCTTATACGAAATGGATGTTAATTTATGGGATGAATACCCTAGCAACGGCTACGGCCTTAATACAACAGCATCCAGTGATGGAGAAACAACACCTAATTTTCTGGCTACGATCGATTTATACAACATGCCTGAAATAGGATTAACCACAAATGCTTCAGATGTGCTGCAAGGCTTGTCGGCATTCGGGATGTCGTCGGGCGTATTTACAGCATTAATTCTAGCGCCATTATTGAGCATCAATTACGGAACCGGCGAATTTCGCGACCGACGTTATTATCAGATTGCGGGATATAGTTTAGCAGGTGCTGCTATTTGCCTGCCAATATTTTTATTGTCGACCCCCAAAAAATATACAATCATCCCGAAGGGAGGTGACACAGATAAAAACCATTGGTATTTATCTTACTAAAATGTGCCATTAACAACGGTCAACTACAATTTAATAATTTTAACATATGATAAAATTTTAACCAATTTTACCCAAAATGTTGGTTTTATGTTAATATTTTCGTCATAAATTATAATCTCCGTATGCAACCATACGTTTATTGCAGTATATTAGCGTAAATATTTAAGAAGGATATGGAAACGATTATAACAGAAAAGTTGACACAAGATTATGCGGCCTACACACCGGAGCATTTTAAGGTTTGGGAGATTTTGTTTGATCGTCAGATGGCATTGTTGCAAGACCGTGCAGCTGGTGTTTTTATGCAAGGCATTGAGGCAATCCATTTTACTGCGCATGCGATACCGAAATTTGATGAGTTTAATATCAGGTTAGAAACCTTAACCGGTTGGAATGCTGTAGTTGTTCCGGGCTTAATTGGCAATAAAGAATTTTTCGAATTATTAAAAAACAGGAGATTTCCGGCTTCAACCTGGTTGCGTTCAATGGAGCAATTAGATTATTTGGAAGAGCCGGATATGTTTCATGATGTGTATGCACATTTGCCATTGTTAACTAACAAAACATATTGCGCATATTTATATGGGTTAAGCAAGATTGCGTTGAGTTATATTGAAAATCCAATTGCAGTTGAGTTAATTTCTCGCATTTATTGGTATACGGTAGAGTTCGGATTAATTCGCGATAACGGTTTACTGCGTATTTACGGTTCCGGTATTTTATCGTCGCAAGGGGAAAGTATTTATTGTCTTAAATCAGGAATTCCATCAAAACGCATTGATTATAATGTAGAAAAAATTCTGGATACACCTTACATAAAAGATAAATTTCAAGCACAGTATTTCGTAATCGATACTTGTCTCGATTTGTTTGAGAGTTTACCGGACATTGAACAGGGAATCATCAAAAGATTGGAACATCCTGAACTGTTTATTGAGGGTTAATTTGTAACCTGAAAAAATGTTTAGCACAATTACGACGGTTGGGTAATTTTCATGCAAATGACGTATCATTTTTGGTGGTAAACCTGAGGCTTCATTTTTTAAAACCTGATTAAGGTGTTAATTGTCTGCATTCGATAATTTACAGCGTAAATGAATATCTTTGTAATTCATGCTTTTTGATACGCCACCTTTAGCCGAGCGCTTACGACCGCAAAATTTAGATGATTATATCGGTCAGCAACATTTAGTTGGTGAAGACCAAGTTTTGCGGAAAATGATTGAAGCAAATAAGCTTGTTTCCATGTTGTTTTGGGGTCCTCCCGGTATAGGAAAAACTACGTTAGCCAATATTATTGCGAAAGCCGCCAATTTGCCATTTTTCTCGCTTAGTGCCGTTTCTTCAGGTGTTAAAGATGTAAAAGAAGTAATCGAAAAAGCTAAAATTTCCGGCAAAATTGTATTGTTTATAGATGAAATACATCGCTTTAATAAAGCCCAACAAGATTCGTTACTTGGAGCGGTTGAAAAGGGATTAATTATATTAATAGGTGCCACAACCGAGAACCCCTCATTTGAGGTGATAAATGCATTGCTTTCAAGATGTCAGGTATATGTGCTCAAGGAATTTACGCGTGAAGATTTGGAACAGTTAATTGAAAGGGCAATTACTAAAGATGAAATTTTAGCAAAGCGGAAAATTGTTATCAAAGAAAATGAAGCACTGATAAAATTAAGTGGAGGCGATGCACGCAAATTATTAAACTTACTCGAGTTAATAGAAGAAACTGTAACAGAAGATTCAATTGAAATTACTGATGCGTTAGTGATTAATTTGGTACAGACCAAAACTGCTTTATATGATAAAAATGGTGAGCAGCATTACGACCTTATTTCAGCATTTATAAAAAGTATGCGCGGAAGCGACCCTAATGCTGCCATGTATTATTTAGTTAGGATGATTGATGGGGGAGAAGACCCGAAATTTATTGCCAGACGCATGTTGATTTTGGCTAGTGAAGATATCGGGAATGCTAATCCCAACGCGCTTTTGCTGGCAACTGCATGTTTCCAATCAGTAACAATGTTAGGATATCCTGAATGCAGTATCCCGCTGTCGCAAACCGTGATATATTTAGCTACATCACCAAAGAGTAATGCCTCGTATGCAGCGTTGCAAAAAACGTATGAAATAATAAGGAGCAGTGGCGATTTACCGGTTCCATTAGCAATTCGGAATGCACCAACCAAATTAATGAAGCAATTAAATTACGGCAAAGATTATCAGTATGCGCATAACAGTCCCGGCAATTTTGCCGATATGGAATTTATGCCGGATGCCATAAAAGGCACTACCATTTTTGAGCCGGGAAATAACCCGAAAGAAAATGATATCCGTAAATTCTTACGCGATAAGTGGAAGGATAAATACGGTTATTAATTGCTATCGTTATTGCACAATAAGCTTAGTAATTAATTTTTCAGATGCAGATACTACCCTTATAAAGTACAATCCTTGCGGTAAATTTATAGCTAATGGTATGGAAACAGCATTGTAATTGTTGAATTTATTAATTTCAACAATTCTTCCAATTTCATCAATTATTTCAACAGTAAACTCGCTATTTATAGGTTGCTGTAATTTTATAAGGATATTATTTGTAGCAGGATTTGGATAAACCAACAGCGTTTTCGCATCACTAGGAAAGTTTGTATTTTCTTTTCTGATAGTATCTTCCGGACAACTTGCCCAGAGTGTTCCATCTAAATACCACGTTTTAGCGACAGGGTTTGTCTCAAAAAAATCTAATAACATTTGTGCTTCAACCCCAAGCGATTCAGGTTCATTTACTAAATGGAATCCGCCACCGGTGGCATCGGTACGAAATTGCTCACACTTCCATGAAAGTCCGTCAGTAGTTCTTGGATTAACACCATCTGCCCAAAAATAAGGCCCCCATGCCAGCCATGGAACTTGCGGAGCAAAACCTGTGTATTTTAATGCAGGGTCGCCATTTATTTGTCGTTTAATTATATCACGAATAACTAAGTTGCCCCAATAGTCGTGAGGATTGGAAAAAGAGGGGAAGCGGTCGTGATTCGGATCCATATAGCCGGTATAATGTATGCCTGATATGAAAACTTGTTTCAAATTTGGAAACGTATCTTTCATCATTTGCAACAAGGTTACATATTTAGCACTTACACTATTGTAATAAGTTAAAAAATCATCAGTTGAGTCACCGTCACTTTGCTGCATCAACCATGCAATTTGAACCTGAGCATTTGTTTCACCTCTTTCAGCCATTCTATCGCGCACACCATCCCAATAATTATCGGAAACAGTATCTATCATGTAATCCAAATCTTTTCCACCAAAACACATTGATTTAATGGATACGCAATTACTCACACCTTCGAAATCGTAATGTACTAATGAATCGCCAAAGGCATTTATAGCATTCGAAGCAATAGAAGCGCCAAATGCTAGCATTAAAACTTCACCTTCTTCGTAATTAATATTACCTAAAGAATCAAGCGGTTTAAATTGTTTTGAATAGTTGTTGCCTTTTTTCTTGTGATTTGAAGGCATTTCATTAGTGCCAAATAAGTAAAGGCCGCCTTGAATTCCATTGTAATAGCCTGTTCCGAGGTCATTTAAAGGTATTAATCCTGTAGAGTCGTTCCAGCATTGCACTTGTGCCTGACAAGCAAAACCTGCAACAATAATAATTGAAGCAATAAATGTTTTTATCATGTGTGTGTGTTATGTAAAAATTATGGGAGTAAGTTTTACGTTACATTAAATCATTAATTTATTACAACTGTGTTTTGCATTTGAAAATCAGCTCCATTTAACTGCACAAAATAGATGCCTTGTGCTAACTTAGATTTAAATTCAATTGTAGTAAACTGATAATTACTGTATAATTGCGTGTAAATTGTGCGTCCAAGTTGGTCTGTAATATTTAGTACGAAATCACTTGTAATTAGTTCAGGTAATTTAATAATGAATGTGCCATTAGAAGGATTTGGGTAGATATTAATTGCAGATGCAGTTGTTAAATTGCTCTCCGTTTTTAATGGTTCGGGACAGGCAGACCACAAAGCACCGGCTTGATGCCACGTTTTAGCTACCGAATTCGTGGTAAAAAAACTCTTCAGCATTTCCGCTTCCACCCCTAAGGCATCGACCGAATCTTGTAAGTGAAATCCACCGCCGGTTTCGTCGGTTCGGTATTGATCACAATTCCATGAGAGTCCGTCGTAAGCGCGAGGATTTTTACCATCAGCCCAAAAATTTGGTCCCCAACTTATCCAAGCGGAAGCAGGAGCAGGTCCTGTATATTTAAGTGCGGGATCTCCATTAATTTGGTTTGCTATTAATTCTTTAATTACAATATTTCCCCAGTATCCGTGAGGTTCAACAAAGGCATCATACCTGAAATGCAGAGGGTCCATATAACCCATATAATGCACACCTGATAAATAAACCTGCTTTAAATTCGGGAATGTATCTTTCAATACCTGCATTAAAGTAACAAATTTACCGAGCACGTTAGTATAGTAGGTATCAAAATCTGATGTAGTATCTTCAAAACTTTGCTGCAATAACCAGATTACTTGCACTTGCTCATACGTGTCGCCGCGGTCATTCATTTTATTTTCAACACTTTGCCAATAGCTATTATCTTCAAAGTCAATCATTTGATCGAGGTCTTTCCCGCCAAAAAACATTCCTTTTACATCAAGGCAATTGTTCATCCCTTCAAAATCGTAAATTTTTATTGAATCGATATATGCATTAAAAGCATTCGAAGCAAGTGAAGCGCCTAAGCCTAAAAAGATAATTCTTCCCTCTTCGTAGTTTACGTTGCCGAGGCTATCGAGTGGCTTTAGACCTTTTGAAATATTGTTGCCTTTCTTTTTATGAGTAGAAGGCATTATGTTGGTTCCACCGGGAAATAATCCTCCCTGGTGGCCTTCATAATAATTAACGCCTAAGTCAACAAGCGGGATTAATCCGGTTGAGTCGTTCCAACATTGAATTTGACCAAAGGTTGAAATTGATGCAAAACATAGCATCGTAATGAGTGCATTGCGCATAATTTATAGGTTGTGTGTTGTCAACGCTATTTGAGAATAGCGCCGATGGTTAAATTATGTCACAAATATCGGATTTTTAAATCCTTTTTTTAGTTCAAGCGGACAAATTCCTTATATGAACGTAAATCCTGATTTAAATAGCCGTTATCAATTTGATAAGTTTCACAGTTTCTGCTGTTACGCGTTAATAATTTTGGTTCATATCTTCCATAAGCAGAATGATGAAAATTGGGTGTTTTTTCAAGCACATTGCACGAATTATTTGCTTTTTATGTCAGATTGACAAAACCCGCAGTGTTGTTAACCTTAACTTCATCATAAAGGGCTTTTTAGTGCTTATCTTCAATAGTTTTAAGTTCCAAACTTAAGGTATCCAACATGATGCTGAAAAAATTACATCTGTCATTAATGGCAGAAACTATCCTTCTCACTAGCCTATTTCTCCCGATATTAGGCTGCTAACTGCCAAAATAACCCAAACTTGCGCCAAAATTTCGGTTTAGGCCTTAAGGCACAATTTATGACAAGGGGGATTTATATTAAGTAACAAAACGATTAAACATAACAATTATGGCAAAGAGTAAATTGACAATTAAACCCTTAGCAGACCGAGTTATAGTTCAGGCTGCAGCAGCAGAAACTGTAACCAAAGGCGGTATTATCATCCCTGACACAGCGAAAGAGAAGCCTCAAAAAGGCATCATCGTAGCAGCAGGTCCCGGTAAAAAAGATGAACCGGTAACTGTAAAAGTTGGCGATGTAGTATTGTATGGTAAATATGCAGGCACTGAAATTATGATTGAAGGCACTGAGTATTTAATTATGCGTGAATCTGATGTATTTGCAATTTTATAAGTAGTAAGGGCAAGTATTTCAGACAATTATCCTTTTTAAATTATCGTAATCTTACAACAATCAAACAAGTATAAAACATAACAAATTATGGCAAAAATTATAAAATTCGATGTAGAAGCCCGCGAAAAATTAAAAGCAGGTGTTGATGCATTGGCTAATGCAGTTAAAGTTACATTAGGCCCAAAAGGAAGAAATGTAGTTATTGAGAAAAAGTATGGTGCACCAACCGTTACAAAAGACGGTGTTTCGGTAGCAAAAGAAATAGAATTAGAAGATCCGATTGAGAACATGGGTGCTCAAATGGTTAAAGAAGTAGCAAGCAAAACCAGCGATGTAGCAGGTGATGGTACTACAACAGCAACCGTTTTGGCTCAGGCAATAATGAATGCAGGTTTGAAAAACGTAGCTGCAGTTGCAAATCCAATGGATTTGAAACGCGGTATCGATAAAGCTGTTGAAGCTGTGGTTGCAGAATTAAAGAAGCAAGCACAACAAGTTGGCAACGATAACAAAAAAATTGAACAGGTTGCTGCTATTTCTGCAAACAACGATGCTGAAATTGGTAAACTAATTGCAAATGCAATGGCTAAAGTTTCTAAAGATGGTGTTATTACCGTTGAAGAAGCTAAAGGAACTGATACTTACAGCGATGTAGTAGAAGGTATGCAATTTGACAGAGGTTACCTTTCGGCTTATTTTATTACCAATGGTGATAAGATGCAGGCAGAAATGGATAGCCCATACATCCTTATTTATGATAAAAAAATCAGCACAATGAAAGATTTGTTGCCGATATTAGAAAAAGTAGCACAGCAAGGTGCACAATTGATGATTATTGCCGAAGATGTTGATGGTGAAGCCTTAACCACATTGGTGGTAAACAAAATTAGAGGTACTATTAAAGTAGTTGCAGTTAAAGCTCCGGGCTTTGGCGACAGAAGAAAAGAGATGTTACAAGACATTGCGATTCTTACAGGTGGTACATTAATAAGCGAAGAACAAGGTAAAACTATTGAAAGCATTGAATTAGCTGATCTTGGTCGCGCTCAAAAAGTAACCGTTGATAAAGATAATACTACGATTGTAGGCGGAAAAGGTAAAAAAGATGATATCAAAATCCGTGTAAATACTATCAAAACACAAATTGAAACAACTACATCTGATTACGATCGTGAGAAGTTGCAAGAGCGTTTAGCTAAGTTAAGCGGTGGTGTTGCTGTATTATATATCGGTGCTGCTACAGAAGTGGCTATGAAAGAAAAGAAAGATCGTGTTGATGATGCTTTGCATGCTACACGTGCAGCAGTTGCTGAAGGTATTGTTGCCGGTGGTGGTGTTGCTTACATTCGTGCAATTGATGTTTTAGACAAATTGAAAGTTTCTAATGAAGATGAGAAAATCGGCGTTGATATTATCAAACGTGCATTAGAAGCACCAATAAGAACTATTGTTGCCAATGCAGGAATTGAAGGTTCAATTGTTGTGCAGAAAGTGCGTGAAGGTAAAGCAGACTTTGGCTTTAACGCTAGAACTGAGAAATATGAAAACTTGCTTAAAGCAGGTGTAATTGATCCTGTTAAGGTTACCAGAGTTGCGCTTGAGAATGCAGCTTCTATTGCAGGTCTTTTAATAACTACTGAATGCACAATAGTAGATAAGCCTGAGAAGAAGGAAATGGGCATGGGCGGCGGAATGCCGGGCGGAATGGACGGAATGATGTAATCCGATAATATTTTAAACTATAAGCCCTGATTCTCACGAGTCGGGGCTTTTTAGTTTTTACTACAAAATGCACATTGCACGTGCATAAAGTTTTACCAATAATAATTTGAGTTTTGTATAATTGCATTACAAAATTTTACAACTATGGCAAAAGGAAAAAACGCAGTTAAGGAAACTAAAAAGAAACCTGAAAAAACTAAAAAGGAAAAAAAGGCTGAAAAAATAGCCAAAAAAGGTGCTAAATCTTAAAAGCATTAAAAAACCGGAACAAATAATTCCGGTTTTTATTTTATACCCCTAAAACAGATTTTAATCGCTGGTAGCCACTTTTGCTTACTTGCACTTTTGCTCCTGATGTAAGAATGGCCACGTGTGATTCTTTTTCATACACTTCAAGCCTGTTAATTAATTGCACATTTACAATAAAGCTTCGGTGACAACGCACGAAAATGTTTTTATCTAACGCATTTTCAAAAAAGGTCATGGTTTTGTGTTTCATGTAACGACCTTCAGGAATGTGAATAAACACATAGTCTTCAGCAGCTTCAATATAAATGATATCGCTGAAAGGAATAATTTTAATTTTATTATTTAATTTAATTACAACGCGTTGAGGTTGTTGTTCTTGTTCGGAAATTGTTTCCAGCAGGGCAGGCGTGATGTCTGTTTTTGGGCGCATTTCTTTCCAACGCGCAATTGCTTTGTCGAAACGCTCTTTATTAAATGGTTTTAATAAATAATCAACTGCATGAATATCAAATGCTTTTATGGCATATTCATCAAATGCAGTTGTAAAAATTACGGCAGGCTGTGTATCCAATAATTCCAGCATTTCGAACCCGTTTATTTTTGGCATTTGGATATCGAGAAATATTAAATCGGGGTTGTGTTGACTAATAGCCTTAACACCTTCAAACCCATCGCCACATTCTGCTACAATATTAATATCAGGATAGTGCTCGATGTATTCGCGCACAATACTGCGTGCCAATGGTTCGTCGTCAATAATAATTACATTAATCATATAATTGGTTGTGGAATTTTAACAGTAGTGGTAAATAAATTATCAGTTTGAACGGTTTGTAATAAATCGTTTCGTGAAAATAATAAATATAATCGGCGTTGCACGGCATTTAATCCGAAACCGGTTCCTTTATTGGGAGGAGATGATGTTTTGTCGAATGGGTTGCTGATTGAAACAATAAGGTTATTGTCTTCAAGCCCACATTTAATTATAATAGTTACTTGGTCGAGTGTATCATATAATCCGAATTTTATTGCATTTTCTAAAATGGGTTGCAACAATAATGATGGAATTTTTTTTGCGATACAAATTTCAGTGCACTCAATTTTAGTTTCGAGTCGATGTCCAAATCGCACTTTTTCAATTTCGAGATATAAATTGAGATGATGTAATTCTTCTTTTAATGGAATGAATTGCGCATTGTCTTTGCGAATTGTGCCGCGCAAGAAATCTGATAATTGCTGAATCATATTCCGCGCTTCATCAGGCCTAGAGCCTGCAAGCGCACTGATTGAATTTAAACTGTTAAATAAAAAATGGGGTTGTAATTGACTGCGCAAATTATATAATTCAGCTTCTTTACTCAACTGTTCCGCTTCAAATCTGCGTTGGGTATTAATTTTTTGCTCTTCCAAGTTATTAACGAGCATGCTAATCATGTTTACTATTGCTGCATATAAAAATGCAACAACAATACGCACCGGAATCGATTTATTGATAAATGCTTCGAAGGCTTCCCCTTCAAAATTAAATAACCCTAAAATGAAATTGCTTAAAAAAGTTACCGCTGTTGCTATAAGTAAACTGACGCTGATAATATATATAGCTTTATCTTTTTTCGGTTTATAATATTGCATAATAAACAACTGCGCAAGACAGAAATCGGCAAGTATAAAATTGAAAATAATACTGTCGGCAATGGCTGTATTTATTTTATATCCTAACCAATAAATAAAACTGGCATGCAAGATGGTCCAAATCACCAAACTCGAAAGGAATGGGCGAATGAAACTGCTTTTAAGCCAAGGATTTGATGCCAAAACGAATAGGTTTTTAAATTAATAGCTTTTTATTTCAATGCCGCCAAAAATGGATGTTCCTTTTAGCAATACTACTTTTTTATTATCTGTATTGATATAATTATTTGGTCGGTTATCTTCTACGCCTCCGAATATAGATACTAATTCGGTTTTTAATTCCCAATGTGGCGGAACAATTAATGTACATCCACCAAATATTTGCGTAAGTTCTAGAATTACGTTGCCTTCAAAATCGGCTTGCATTAAATTTAATTCTGTGCCTCCAAAAATGCTTGTTGCTTCGCCACCCTTAAATTGTTTTGTTGTTATCTTTTTTTGCACGCCGCCAAATATGGCTACCGTGTCGATATAATCCTCTGCAAAAGCATTGTCGTTCGCAAAACCGCTAATTGTTTCACCCGATTTGTTTTCCCAGCCATAGTTTTTACGTTTTCTGCGGGTACTCAATCTGGTACTGCGCGGTGCAACAAGAAAGTATAAACCAACTGCAATAAGCAAAATTGGACCAAAATAGTATTTGAAATCAAGATGCGGAAAAAAGTCGTCAGTTAAAAAGAAGGCACCGATTCCAATACATATCAACCAATTGAATCCTGTGAATGATGATTTTTCACCAATATATATACCGGCTACTATCAGAAAAAACTCCCAACTAATAAGTGGAAATGCCAAGTCAAAATTAGTTGCGCGGTCAGCAAAAAACAGCACGCCGGCCACTAACAGCACAAATCCCGTTAAATAAAATCGTTTCTGTTCTATTGGTTTCCGTTGTTCCTGAACCGGCTCCTCCGGTTTGTTGGGATCGTTTATGATTTGCATTGTGCTTAATTTTATACAAAGCTACCGCGAGACCAAGCATTTGCAACACATGGCACTGCTATTATGCCCCAAAACTCGGTGAATGGTGTTAATTTGGCGATAAATGGAGGTATAACCATCCAATAATTCTGGATATATTTGCCGTTAATATCTTTATTATGCGAAAATTACTGCCAATAGCCATGCTTACGATAATTAGTTTACTTGCTGTATCATGTGAAGACAATACAGAACAGCCTAAAAAGCATGCTCAATTAAGTGATGGCCAACCTCATTTTGAAAAAGAGGGGGAATTAAGCTTTTTAAAGCCTGATGGTGCACAAATTGTTAAAATAAACATTGAGGTTGCCGATGATGATGCTTCGCGCCAGATGGGCTTAATGAATCGTTCTTTTATGAGCAATGAGCAAGGCATGTTGTTTATTTTTGACAAAGAGGAGCCGCAAGCATTTTGGATGCGCAATACCATTATTCCATTAGATATTATTTACGTTAATACGAAAAAAGAAATCGTTTCTATTGCAGAAGATGCCACACCGTTTTCCGATAAATCGCTGCCTTCAAAAGGTCCTGCTATTTATGTGGTTGAAGTAAATGCCGGTTTTTGTGCGCAATATGGTATTACGAGTGGATATAAAGTTGATTTCACTACTAAATAAATTCAACATCCATCGTCATTCGGTACTTCATTAAATATTCAATACCGGCTTCTACGTCAAGGTCTTCGAAAATACCTTGAGCGAATGTTTTTATGATTGGACAACTTACTTTGTAATAATTAGCTAAACCATTTGCAATTCGAATAGTATTTATACCTTCTGCAACTTCATCCATAGAATTTTTGATGTCGCTTATTGTTTCACCTTTTGCTAATCTAAAGCCAACAGAATAATTACGACTGTTAGGAGAGGAGCAAGTGGCAATTATATCTCCAATACCTGCTAAGCCTAAAAATGATTTTACATCTGCCCCTAAAACTTCACTTAATTTAATTATTTCTGCCCAGCCTTTGGTAATTAATAATGCACGTGCATTTTCACCTAGATTTAATCCGCTAACAATGCCACTGCCTATTGCTAATATATTTTTTAATACACCTGCCAATTCAACACCAACAATATCGTAACTGCCATACACTTGAAAGCGCGGACTTTTTAATGCCAATTGGCCTTCGTGAATTACTTCGTCAAAACGGCTGGCAATAACAGTTGCAGCGGGCAAGCCTTGTGCAATTTCTTTAGCTAGATTTGGACCTGCCATGCAACCAACACGCACCACTACACTTTCCGAACGAATTAATTCGCTCATGGTGAGTACATTTTTTCCTGCAATGCGTGCAGTTTGTTTTAATTTTTCGAGTCCTTTCTTTTTTACTGCCAAACCTTTTGTTCCGTGAATTAAAATATGGTCGGGACGAAGAAATGGAGCCATCGTTCTAATCATATCTTTAAATCCATCTGAAGATACAATCGGGAATATTAAATAACATTCTCTGGTTAGCAAACCAATATCGTTTGTAACAGTAATGTTCTCGTGTAATTTTTGGTTAGATGATATTTTAGTGCTTATAATCTGCTCTACATTTTCTAATCTTCTCGAATACAAATAAACATGATTATTTTCGGCTAATAAATTAGCGACGGCAGTACCAAAACTACCCGCACCAACTACGCCGACACTGAATTTTTTAAACATGTTTTTCTATTTCGTACCCTTCCAAGCGATTGTGATAAAACAGCAGCAACTTCATGTCCTGGCATTTTATCGTTCCTTTCTTAGTCTTTAACAGCGGGCGTTTAGCGTGATACACGCCAAGTTTTTTTACAGCGTATTCTATCAGTTCATACGGATCTTCCGCGCTAACAATAGGGTCAACTCGAATTTCGCCTTTGTGCTCCAGTTTAGTTAATTGTTTAACTACTTTTTGCACCATTATTTTTAATTCTTCTTTCGATAATTCTCTAAATTCTTCAGGCATTCTCAACACAGAATATAAATCGCTGTTATGATGTTTTGCTTGAAATAATTTAAATGCTGAATAGGCAATAACATGTTCAGGTAAAGCAACATTGTTTTTCTTAAACGCAGTTACTATTCCTTCGCTCAGCATTTTAGTATACACAGCATCGCGTTGCGTATCGTATTTTAATTCACCTTTCGATTTAAAATAATCGGTGATGTCAATTTTATTGCCATTGTGGTCTACACTGTTACCGTTATCGTCAACTTGATTGCCGAAAATATCCATACATCTGCCAAATGCAATAGTGAAATCGGCATCAGCAGTAATAAATCGGTATAGGAATTTTAGTATTTTGTAAGAGGATGAATATTTATCGGAGGGAACAAAATAGCGCTCTTTACCAACATTTTTTAAGTATTCATCAATTAACTCCGGCGCTTCCAAAACAAATCCATAATTAAGCGTAACAGGTACTACGTACACTTTTTTAAAGTTTTCACCCTTGTTCTCAATTATTTGCCTGCGTTGCGCTTCCAGGGCTGTTCCAAGCAAACCAAGTTTAAGCTGTGACTCTACTACATTATTTCTTGAACGCGTTCCACCGGGAAAAAATAAACTATGTCCACCTTGTGCAATTGTTTGTGTGCTGTATGTTTTTAATGCTTCTAGGTAAACTGAATTTTTCTTTCTCCTATCTACACGATAAGCACCTAATCTATTCATGAAATACGCAAGAAATTTCACTGAAAATAAATTGAGTCCTGCACCATAAAAACAAGCCGGCAAACCAATTGCTGAAATTCCCCAGCCAACGGTAATAGAATCGATATTACTGGTATGTGTTGGCACAACAACAATAATTCCATCTTTTGCAAGGTTGCGCAATTGGTCTATTTCACCAATTAAGTGAATGCTTTTGAGCAAATCTTTTTTGTTGCCGAACAATCTTGTAAAAGCGCGGCTGTGCGAAGCATTAAGTAGCCTATTAAAAGCAAAAGGCACAAAACGTTCAGAAAAATTATATGTTTTTTTATCAAAATTGCCAACAATTTCGGTTACGTATCTTGTGATGATAGCGCGTAAAATTTCAATTTCTTTTTCAATTGTTCCGTTGGGATGACTTTCTAATTTTACTAATTGATTTTTTACATCGGTCCAAAATGCTTTATCATCATCGGGGTCGGTTTTCCATGGACGTTCAACGCGAATTTTTTCGAGATAAACTGCTTTTGCCAATTCATTTTGAACATCTTTTTCGGTTGCATTTTTTTTGATAATATTTTGCAAAGTTTCTTCAACCACATCTTTAATTACCTGTTCACGGTTCTTGCTGATGCGGTGAATAGGCCAATCCTCAATATCGGGAATAATCCTTTTATAGGGGCTGGTAGTGCGTTTAGAAGTGTCTTGTTCGTCTGCCATTATATGCAAATATAAAAGATTACCAAGCAAATTGAACTTTTAGGTGTAGTTTTGCTGTTAGATAAACATGAAATAGTAATGTTTCATGCCTAGTCACAATTGGGGTTGACAGGAATTGACAGCATAGTTCATTGACAAGTAAGCATGCAGCGCATTGTAGAATTGGCGCTTAAATCTTAACCTACAAAACAATTTTTACACGGCGAGTCTAACTACGCCATGGCAGCTTAATTCAGAGAATTAAGTAGCCTTCGTTCCCGATGTTGGTTGTCCGGTACAACTTCGGTGAACGTCATTCCATCGGGCTGGCTTTGCTAATTTCCGGAGCAAGGTGAGAAAAAGGAAATAAGGAGATTCTCAGGTTCGGTGTTTCCACCCTGAATTTCCCGACAAACAAGGAGCATCTAAGCATGTAGAAAGCTTGCTAATGCTTTGTCTGGACGAGGGTTCAAATCCCTCCAACTCCACAACAAAAAATACAAAGCCATTCCACGAAGTGGAATAAATTTAAACACCCAATTTTTTTCATCTGCAAGCCCCTTGCAAGTGAAAAAAATTGGGTGTTTAAATTTAGAGCGAAGCGAGGCTTTGTATTTTTTGTTGTAAGGCCCCCCATCTTAGAGGCTGTCTCAAAAGGATAGCCTCTTTGTTATTGTACACACTTTCTTGTTGAGAACAAGTTATATCAACTGATCAAAAAAATCGACCTTAGTTTTATGGGAAAAAGGTCATCAAAAACGGGTGTAGTATTTAAACCCTA
>JANMLV010000249.1:0-11494 GCA_031372705.1 Bacteroidota bacterium
ATATACAAATATTAAATACAATGCGTCGCCATAATTGTGCTAAATCGCGGTCGGGTTGGGAGCCGTTGCGCATAAGAAATTCTGCAAGATGCAGATAACTTACTCCGGTAGCGTGATTGTCTCCATCTTTTTTACCTAATTGCGTCATGGCAGATGAATAGTGCAAACGTTCACCTTCTAAACGGTCGAAACGTTTTGTAAGATAAGTATGATGCCTACCTGAAAATTTCCGTATGTGGGCATCTGACATCGTGATGCCGGCGTCGACTGCAAGTTGTCGCGCAACATATTCCCATGCACCGGTATTTATTTCATCATGCTGACTTGGAAATTTTGCTATCCATAAATCACCTTCCGGAGAAATAACGCTTGCTTTAGGTCGGGCACCGCCAAGAGAGGAGCCCGGGGTAATAAGCAGTTTCAGCCACTTTAAGTAATCTTTTTCATCTTCTGCACCATCTTTTTCTAATTGCAGACTCGCAAATTCAAGATCGCGCAGTTTTGCAAAAAGAGGTGCAGCCATTTCTTTATTGTTGTCGAGAAAAGGCCCTTGCGCAGGTAACCGAAAACGAAGTCCGCCCATGCGGTGGCCATCATAAACGCCTAATAAAAAGTCTGATTCATATAAAGTTTTGGCTTGCCTTTTAGCTTCTCTGGCATGTTGCGCTTCACGTCGTCTCATTAACATTTTGCCCCAGCGGTCGGGCGAAGAATCCAAAAAAATACCAAAATTGGGATGTTCATTTCGGTGATATTGAGGACCGGTAAAGAGACCTAAGTCCGGATCGAGTTGTTTCGCAAATGGCGATTGAAGCCAATCCTGACTATAAGTGAATGAAAACACTTCACTACCTCTAGTTTGATCCACAGCAAGCATTCCCATTACCATTGGCGAGGTTAATCCTTGCCAATGGGCACATACCTGAATCCGTTTTTGAGTTGCTTTACTCATGTTTGTTGTTGTTTACTTCCCACCCTTCATCAGAGCCACATCCTGCAACTTTCTACCTACCACATCATCTTGCGCAATTATTAATAAATCTTTCTCCAGCCCCAGACAAAACAATACACTGGCGTAGGCACCCAGCGTTACGGCACTGTCGCCCCGCTCTATAGCTCTTAGCGTATTTCTGCTCATACCTGCACGCTCTGCAAGCATAGTGGTAGTAGTCTTGCGGCGTAAACGAGCAAGGTGGATGTTTTCACCTAATTGCTTTAAAGTATGCTTTAGTGTTGGAGGCAGTGGAGCTGTTTTTCTTGGCATATTACAAGTATTGGTAACTATTATGACCCAAAAGTAATATATTTAGTTAAAATAATAAGCATTGCTTAAGTAAAATTTAGAATGTTCTGATAAATATTATATGCATATTGCCATATTTTTGGTTAAAATAATTACCAATTGGTAGACTTTTAAAGACTTGACGTTGTTACCACTTGCAGCAATTGTAAACACCTCCATTTAAATTCAGCTTGAAAATAAATATCCCCAATTTTCTCACTACATTCGTTAAATGAAAACAATCATCTTCATACTCTGTATTTGCTTAATCCAAACATTACCGGCACAAACCGTTGCAACTATCAACGCACCAAATATGCGCTATCAACTTACATCTCCGGCCGGATGGTATTTTTTTCAATCACCGTATGAAACAGGAAGAATTAGTCTGCTCATCCCTAATGGAGAAACTAAAGAAAGTAGCAAACGATTTATTTATGCGCTTGATGTGCCATATGAGCCGGATTATGAAACAGTGGAGCAAGTGTTGCAAGGTGACCTCATTGGAAGTAATACTGCAGCTTCAGATGTTCAAGTATTACACGATTCTACAATCACACTTAGCAGCGGAGTAACAGCACGAATAATTTATTTTTCCCCATTCGAAATGAAAGGCGATACAAACTGGCAAGCCAATGCCTATATCGGAAATGGAATCGGATGCCTGAAAATTAGTTTAGCTGCAGACAATGCAATTGCTTTTACTAATCATATTCCTGATTTTGAATTTGTGGTGAATTCATATGTTTTCTTGGAATCGTGGGGTTGGAAAAAAGAATAATTCTACAGTAATAGTTAATAATGTAAAATTGAATGGCTTTACTTTTATCTATTATTTTCTTCCACAAATTTTACAATTTCAGCTCCAATTTTTTTACCCATTTCCATTCCAGTAGTATTATCAATATCAAAGTGTATTCCACCATAAAATCGGCTCATGGCACATTCGTTAGCAAGTAATTCGAAATATGCTTTGTCGGCAGGAAACAGATAGCTCAAAACAATTGCCGCGGACGCACCTGTAGTGGCATGTCCTGACGGATAACCCGGAAAATTAGGCGTGCGGATTAATGGAATAAACGTGGGGTCATACAATTGTGGTCGCGTGCCCCAATATGTAAATTTAGCATCCCACGCCGAAACCTGTGCATCGTATAATGCAACATATAACAATGCATATACTCTCGCCACAGCAACCGGATCTTTGTCTAAATCATATTCGAATATTTTTTTGTTAGCTACTTCAAGTAACAATTTTGCCATAGAACTCGCCCAAAAAAAAGCATTTTTATCTGTTTCAAAAGTGTGTTGAATTGATTTTAATTTTTCCATTTCGGCAATTGCAAAATTATCATCCGGTGGTCCGGGACGAAACTGACTGCCTGAGGTTAATACCCAAGTTTTCCATTTGCCCATTGTTGGATATGCGGGATTTTCTCCATGCCATTTTCCTTCTCCAGTCGGAATAATGCCGTCCCATTTTAAATTGGAGCCATCATTTTTTGCATATTCAATAAATTGTGCACCGATAAATTTACCTAACTCATTTCCGGCTAACATATCTGCTTTGTAATGTATACCTGAATTCATAATAGCAGCATTTGCCTCTTGTAGTTTTTGTGCAATGGCAATTGAGTCACCGGGAAAAAAATAAGTGAGCATCTCTGCGCATATAGTAGCTGTAACTGCATATGCTGATGGAAAAGAATAGCTTGGAATATCTTCAATAAGTGGTTGCAACTCAGGGAAATATGCTGACGGGCTTTTAATTTTCAAACTGTCTTTATATTTCCAGGTAATCAACATGCCATCATATGTTGCACAATTCATTAACGAAAGGAACCGATTGCTTTCGATTGTGCGTTTGTTTTTCTCAATCAACGAAATTGCAAACTCATTCCATCTATACGAGGGTGCGCCTGCCGACCAATAAGTTACTTTCGCAATTTCTTCAGCTGTTAATTGCGCTGTTTTTTGTTTGATGGTTGCAGCTTCAGTTGCAAAGGAGCTTTCTACCGGAGCAATTAATGCGGGTAATGAATTATTGCTAATCAGCCAGGTGTTTTTTTGTACCGATGTAGCACTGTTTTGAGCAGCAGCTATTTGTGTTGAGAAAACAAGTAGAAAATAAAATTGTAGGCGCATTTAATTGGTTTTAAATGTATGGAATGCTGCAAAGTTAGCAAAAATAGGAATTCCGGATTTTTTGATACGGAGCAATGTGAATCTAGAGCTATTGGTTAGATAAAATAGTAATAATCGCTAAAATTATTTGGACAACATACATAATAGAAAATGTTTTCAGTTCCCAACGTATAATTGAAAAAACATCTATACCGTATGCTTTAATTCAAAACCGGATTTATTAATAACGCTCTCCATCACCCCGCTAAAACCCCGCGTTTCACACTAAAATACCTTCTAATAATCACCCGATTAAATATCATCAACATAAATATTGCAGATGCTAAAATCACAATAAGCAAAATATGATATTCTTTGAATAAGTTTACTGCGGCGCAGATGGCAATTATGAGTAAGCGTGCATATTCATATTTTATTACGGTAAGATTTTGCTCGAGCATGAAGCCTATGGAGCCGACAGATAGAATTACAAACACCACTGCAACAATTAAATTAATTGCTGAAAAATCAAGTCGGTGTAACGACAAAAAGTAGAAACACAATAACGTAATTATGGCATTTATACCAATATACCATTGCAAACCTTTTGCAATTTTTGGCCTGTACTTTATTCGCTTTCCACTTTCGTCGGTCGGATATGCAGGTGCATCTGCTTGAACTCCTTCCGGCAACCATCCCGGAGGTTTGAAAAACAAAATAAATTTATGTTTAAGATTTTTAGTTTCTCTGCTTTTTTTGAACATGCTTTTCCAATAGGCAAAGTAAGCAGAAAATGTATTTGACCTATTAAATCCATTTATAATTCCATAAAACGGCTCTTCCGATTCCGGAACAAATGTCCCAAATAATTTATCCCAAATAATGAAAACATGACCATAATTTTTGTCAATATATTTGGGATTGGTAGCGTGGTGCACACGATGGTGTGATGGTGTTACAAAAAGGTATTCCAATATGCCCAGTTTCCCCATTAATCGGGTATGGGTTAAGAATTGATATAATCCTATAAAAACAATAACAGAAATAGAAAAAGCTGACGTGAATCCTGCTACCGGTAACCAAATAAAGAAAACGGCTCTATCTAAAACAGCTAATGCTGATACTCGAAATACTGTTGTCATATTTAACTCCTCGCTTTGGTGATGTACACCATGGGCTGCCCACATAAAATTTATTTCATGGCTCAAACGGTGGTGCCAATAAGCTAAGAAATCGGCGAAAACTAATGCAATAACCCAAGTAGCAGCTGTTTCCGGAATATGAAAAGGTGTTATATATAATTGAACGTAATCGAAAGCGAAGTATAATAGTATCACAAAAAAAGTATCAAACAACCGCTCTAACAAACCGCAGCATAAGTTGGCAACTGTATCGCTAAATGTATAAGTATCCTTGCGCTTTATTCTTGATATTGTAAATTCTATCAGGATTAATATAAGTACAATAGGTAGCGCAATTGCAAGGTATCTTGAAGGATCCATATTATTGTTTTTTTAACTTACTTCAATTTTATATGCATGGTTAAGCGTAAATATGCTATAAACGCCGACATACATGATGAAAATACAAATGGCCATTAACACATGGCTTAAATCATGAAAATTAAACCATTTACTAATAGATATTTCATAATAATATACAGTAGCCGGTGCCAGGCTCAACAATATGGCAAATATAACGATTTTATAGCCAATATGTTTAAGGTAAAATGCTAGAAATGTAATTATGGGTAATACAATTCCAATCATGCCTATGGCTGAATTCATCCTTACATCGGTAAAGCTGCGCGATGGTGCAACCATAAAGCCCAAGAAAATTATTAGTTGAACGAACGGCAAAATGCCTGCCCACTGAAGCGGACGCGATTTCGGAAACGTTTCTTGTAGATATCGTATAGCAGCAGATTCGATTAGAAATATCGCACAAGCTCCAATTACCCAACCGGGAATCTTCCAATAATCGTTAAATAAATGAAAAAAAGCATGCCCAATTATTGCCGAATAGGTAACGGCAATGCCTATGAAAAGAAAGTAATAAGCAAATAGTAGGTTAGCTGCTTTTTGTCCTGAAACCCGCCTTAGTTTAGAAAAACAGTAGAAACTTAACAGTCCAGTAACAATATCCGTTAATGCGGTAACCGGCTCCGAAATTTTAATTCCCCCTAACACAATAGCGGTGTATTCCATTTACATTGCTTTAAATATTGCTGTAAAGTTAAGTACAAACAAAAGCATTGAAAAATAATTGAATTGAGTAATTCAACTATTTTTCAATGCAAATAGGAAGAATAGGCTATTTTGTAATAGGACTGTTCGCGTCGCAAACTGGTGGACAAAGATTTGTGCCTGTACGTGCAGTTGAATAAATATCTTCAGTCATATCTTGACCGTCATCATTAATACCAACAACTACGGAAACTTCGGTGCCAACTTCGTCTTCTCCGTAATACAAACGATACCCTTTTGTATTAGGATTGGTGGCAGCAATATTATTCATAGATTCCAGCTGCCCGGCTTCGATTCTTATTGCATTTACCGGTGAATTTGCGGCAGCAGCACTTTGCCGGTATTTTAAAATTGATGACCTAGCTTCTTCTTGCGAAACTGATCTTGTATTTCCTGCAGGAGCTGAGGGTGCCAATGACATTAAAAGCAGTGCAGTAGGCAAAATCGTGCTGATAGTTAATACAATTACTAATTTCTTGTAAAGCTTGAGTTTTTGTGTTGTTTCCATAATAAATGTAAGTTTGTGTAAATTTTTGAATAAAGGTAGGAAAGTTTTAATTGAAAATCTTATTTACCCGAAACTGCAAATTTACACACACTTATATGCATGTAAAATTACCCGCACTGACATTTCTATTCCTTTTAACTTCTGCTACTTTGCAGCTTAAGGCGAGTGCTGCTAGTGACTCTAAAAGTTCATCGTCTGGTAAAACCTATTCCTTACCTATTGCCGATAAGTCCGGTTTGGAACATCAAATTAATGCTGCTAAAGGTGAAGCAGATAAAATAAAATACTTAGGTGAACTTGCTGAGTATTATGTTGAGTGGGAAGGCGACTATCATATTGCCGACAGTTTATTGAGCGCGGGAATCGAGATTGCCGAGCTGTCATATAACAATTCGCTGTTGCTGGATGCCTACGCTAATTATTTGTTGGTTATAGATGATTATAGTTATAGTCAAAAGGTTAAATCTGTAATAGGCAAACTTAGTGCTCTTAGCAGTCAATTGCGCGAGCCAATTACTGTTTGGAAATGTAAAATTGCATTGGCTAATGGCAATAAGTTGATTTTTAATATGGAAGCAGCGCGAGATTATGCCTATCAAGCACTCACAGCTGCAATTCAGATTAAGGATGCTGATATCATTACTTCCAGTCATCTTGCTGTTGGCGTTATTCAACAGAACATGAATAATAATGTTGAAGCTATTAGAAACTATTTAGACGCACTTACAATTGCAGAAGCGGAACAAGACGCCGTATTGAGGATGAAATGTTTCGATAATCTTTCAAATTTTTATAATCTTATAAAGGCATATGACAAGGCTATCCAATACAAATTAAAGGAATTGGAAATAGTAGAAAATGCCAGTAACTTGGATTCAGGTAGGATAATGAATTTGAAGTTTGACCTCGAAATAATTTCTTATAATAATAGAACAGTTAATGAGAAACAATTATATAAAATTCTCGACTTTGCCATAAAACACAAAATGGATAATTTGAGACGCGATTGTCTGGTCACATTGCGTAGTCATTTAATTAAGCAAAATGATTTCGGACAATTATATACGCTTTTCCATGAAACTTTTCCAACGGAACTAGATTATTTGCGGGTAAACGACACCACAATGTACTACCGATTAAATGCGCTTTTTAAAGAACATGATACCCAAATTGATTCGGCAAGTATGTATTTCGAAATGGCAGCAAAGCGCATCAACCAGTCAAATGACAGGTTAAGAAAATCGAGTTTCTATATGCGATATGGTGATTTTTTTGAGAGGAATGGCTTTCATGATGAAGCAATAAAAGAATATAGAAGTGCATACCTATTGGCTTCTTCTATATCTTATTACGAGTTTATGTTAGAAGCATCGCATAAATTAGAGCAGATTCATCTTGAAAAACAAGATTTCGCAAATGCTTATAAATATGGTAACATTAACAGAAATATAAATGATAGTCTGATTAACATGGTCCAGAAAGAAGAACTAATGTTAATAGAAATTGAAAATGAAGAGGTGTTGAGGGAACAAAGAGTTGAACAACAAAAGGATGAAACCAGACGACGCAATAACCTGCAATACACGGCAATAACCATTATTATTGCTACAACTTTTTTGTTGCTTTTGGTGATGGGCGGAATAAAGGTTTCTCGCGGTTTAATTCACAGCGTAGCATTTTTATGTTTTATCTTTTTCTTTGAATTTCTTATCCTATTGTTTGACACTTGGATACACCATCTAACTCACGGCGAACCATGGAAAATATTGGTAATTAAAATTGTATTAATGTGTGGGCTTGTGCCTTTCCATCACATGGTTGAAAAGAATATGATTATATATTTAACTGATGATAAACCAACTTGGCTTCAACGTTTTTTTGAAAGATTAAAAAAGAAAAAACCAATAGATATAATTCCTGATGAGATAACCCCTGTTGAGTAATTACAACCAAAATTACATCCAATCGGATATTCAACCCGTTAAGGCTTATTATACTTGCGTTTAAACTTCCACAAAATACCTAATTTCAACTTCAAATCCATAGAATTTGCAGGGTTTAATTCGCTGTTTTTAAACGCTGGCGTGTAATTATATCTACCGCCAAATCCACCATAAAGTAATAATGACTTGCCGAGTACATAAGCAACATTATAGGTTATTTCAGCACCCATTTTATAATTTGTAACGCTGTCCTCAATACGCACACCATTGTACATATTTATATCAACGTAGTTTAACCAGTTATAGGTTGTCATTGTTACACTTTCTGCATTCGCCGCAAACATAAAACCGGATGGTGTAAGGGTAACATATGTAAGTCCGGTAATTATATAAGCTTCATGAATGCCACTAACCGATTGATAACTTACACCAATATTGTAATTAACAGGTAACGGAATAAATTCAATGGGTTTGCTAAAACATATCTCCCCACCTAAAGCATGTGATAGGTCAGGGTCATATAAGTTGTTGGATAAAAACTGCGCACTGTTTGTTCCGCGAATAGAAAGAAATTGTGCTTGCGTATACAAACAGGTGCATAAAAGGCAAATAAAAATCAATGATTTTCGCATAGCAGATTAAACGATATTAATGTGTCAGGTATTGCCTTTTATTTTCCAAGTGAAGGTTCGCAGGGCTATCAATAAATATCCTAATATAACATACTCAATAAATCGAATGCCCAAAATCGCAAAAAGATTTAGTTGCTTAACCGGATTTCCCATCGTATCGTAACAAGTGAAATCTTGCTCAATATAAGTAGTTCCGGGCAACGGATTTGACACATTTTCATTTCGGTCAAGCGTAGTTCCTGCTTCACACATGCAAATTTCAATGGGTTTATTATAAATGTAATTCCCGGTTTGGTCTATGGTAGCGCCCATTAAAGCGAAAAAACTCAAACCAATTGCACGGGCAACACTTCCCGTTTGCTCAGGTTTGCGCAACGGCACTAATCCAAAACCAATTACACCCAAAACTAAAAATAACAAGCTGGCAACGCCTTCAATGGTTGAAATGGCAATAAAAGAACCAATAATTGCAAATAGTCCACCCGCTATTCCGGCTACAAAAATGATAATCCAAGCCCACGAAGGAATACGTTTCCAAATATTTTTAGGCTTATTTGCTTGTATTGAGGCAATTTCAGCCCCGCAATACCTGCAGTAATTAAAATCATCCGGATTCTCTTTTTGGCAGTGATGGCAAGTTTTCATTCCGGAGCCAAATTAAGAAAAAAAAATAGGCGCAGTAACAAAAGAGGTTAATTTGGCGCGCATGTATTACCTTTACACCCGATGGAACCAACGCATCAAAACGAAGAGCAGGAACAAGTGTACTCCCCAAATATGTTTTGGGAAGGCTTCTTTTATTTAACTTTTTTCATTTTTGCAAACATCGTACTAATTCCATATACACCAAAATCATGGTCATTTGGCAGATACTACCCCGTTGCCATGATATTTTACGGAGGTGCCGGTTTATTGGTGGGCATGGTTGCCTATCGCTTGTTAAAAAATGCACCGGGTTGGGTAAAAACTACAATCGTAACAGTTTTATATGGTATCATACTCTACTATCTAATAGATAACATCGACAGGTTTACCATTCCGGATTAACTTTTGTCACCTTTTGCTACCTTTTTAACGCCGAATTTTGCAATATCAGTAAGTTCAACGTCATCATTTTATCTTTTTGTAAAAAATGTTGCGTTTTGTGCTTGTTTTATTGCTAATCTGTAGTTTCCTTATTTATCTTTGTCAAGTATATTTTATTAATCCTTAAAGGACAAGTTGACCAACATTATGGCTGATAAAGCGTTTATTAAACTCGGTGAGAAAGAAATAGAATTACCTATTTTTATCGGGACTGAAGGAGAAGAGTCTATTGACATTAACAAACTCCGCGACCTTACAGGTTATGTTACCCTCGACAGTGGCTACAAAAATACCGGTGCTACAAAAAGTGGTATTACTTTTTTAGATGGTGAATTAGGTATTCTACGCTATCGCGGATATCCAATCGAGCAATTAGCAGAGAAATCGAATTTTATGGAAGTTGCCTACTTACTTTTATATGGCGAGCTTCCAACAAATGACCAATTTGTGAATTTTACCGACCGTATAACTAATCATACGCTCGTTCATGAAGATATAAAACAGTTTTTCGATGGTTTTCCATCTAATGCGCATCCAATGGGGCAGCTTTGCTCGTTAATGTGCACGCTCAGCTCATTTTATCCGGATTCCTTAAATCCGAATATGAGTAAAGAGGCTACTGATCTTACCATAATAAGAATTTTAGCTAAAATGGCTACAGTGGTGTCTTGGATTCATAAAAAATCTGTTGGACACCCAATTATGTATCCGCAAAACAAATACGACTACGTTTCTAACTTCCTTTATATGACTTTCGGTATGAGAACCGAAGAATATATTCCGGATCCTGTAGTTGTTGATGCGTTAGATAAATTATTAATACTCCACGCCGATCACGAACAAAATTGTTCTACATCAACAGTGCGTATGGTAGGTTCCAGCCAGGCAAATGCTTATGCAAGCGTTGCAGCCGGTGTTGCAGCATTGTGGGGGCCATTGCACGGCGGCGCAAACCAACAAGTAATCGAAATGTTGGAGATAATTAAAGCCGATGGCGGAAACGTTGCCAAGTTTGTTGAAAAAGCAAAAGATAAAAACGATAACTTCCGATTAATGGGATTCGGTCACCGTGTATATAAAAACTTTGACCCTCGCGCTAAAATCATCAAAGAAGCTTGCGATAACGTTTTAAGTAAATTAGGTGTTCACGATCCAATTCTTGATATCGCAAAACAATTAGAAGAGGTTGCGCTTCGCGATGAGTATTTCGTGGAAAGAAAATTATATCCAAACGTAGATTTCTATAGCGGTATTATTTATCGCGCCATAGGTTTCCCTACCGAAATGTTTACAGTATTGTTTGCATTAGGTCGCTTACCGGGCTGGTTATCACAATGGAAAGAAATGCGCGAAGCAAACGAACCAATCGGTCGCCCTCGCCAAATTTATACAGGTCCAACAACAAGAGATTATATGAATATCGCAATAAGATAATACATACTTTCTTTAAATTATAAAACCCTTTCAATTTTGAGAGGGTTTTTTGTTTCAATTACCTATTCAGCTGAGGCTGTTTAATTAGCTAATTAGCAAATCACTGGTGTCCGGTAAAAAATAGGTTTCAAAAAAAAGGGAGCTCCGAAGAACTCCCAATAAGTGTTAGTTTTGATTTGCGACCAAAAACTAAACTCATGGGCAAATCTACTTTTTTTACCGGACAGCCGGTATTTAAT
>JANMLV010000285.1:0-2749 GCA_031372705.1 Bacteroidota bacterium
AATTATTTGGCATTAAAATGACCTGAAAATTACACCAAGCTGCTGTGTCAGGTAAAATTGGACCATTGTTTGATTGATTCGATACGGGTGAGGTAATAAAATGCTTAATAACACAAGTAGTTGGACATATTGCATAAAGTGCAATATCAACAACAGTATAGCTGTGAAGGCTTCTAACGAGTAAGTTGGGTTAAATTCACTTTTATAATGTTAACTGTGGTTAATAAAGCAAGATTTTTACCCAAAATCGAATTATAATTGCAAAACAATCTAGCCGATATGTCCAAATTGAAATTGTTGTTGGTTACCCTTAATCTATTATTGGCATTTACTAGTCAAGCTCAGCTCTTCGATATAACCGAGCAATTTTCACGGAAAGACACGCTGCGTGGTGCTTTGCGCCCTGAACGTACTTGTTTTGACGTTACCTATTACGACCTAACGGTAACAGTAAATATTGCAGAAAAGTCGATACTAGGTTCAAATAATATCTATTTTACGGCAGTTGAAGATTTTACGACTTTGCAAATTGATTTGTTTGAGGAGTTAGCTATTTCGAGTATTACCTATAAAGGGAAATCATTAGCGTACCGCCGTGAATTTGATGCTGTTTTCGTGGATTTCCCGAGCAAAATTGATAAAGGAACAAAAGGATATTTTACGGTTAATTACGGCGGAAACCCGCGAGCAGCTAAAAATGCACCTTGGGATGGCGGCTTCAGTTGGGCTAAAGATGATAATGATAATCCATGGGTTGGTATTTCTTGCCAAGGCCTTGGTGCCAGTGTTTGGTGGCCAAATAAAGACCATTTAAGCGATGAGCCTGATAGCATGATGATAAATGCCATAGTACCTGATGATTTAATCTGTATTGCAAATGGTAATCTCGTTGGCACAAAAAGCGATAAGCAAGGTTGGAAACAGTTTAGTTGGAAAGTGAGTTACCCGATTAATAATTATAATGTTACGCTCAATATCGGCAAATATGTGCATTTTGGTGAAACCTTTACGTACTCGGATGGCGATACATTGGCAATGGACTATTATGTATTGGATTATAACCTAGAAAAGGCAAAGAAGCAATTTGCGCAAGTTAAACCTATGATGGCTTGCTACGAGCAATTTCTTGGTAAATTTCCTTTCCCAAAAGACGGTTTCGCATTGGTAGAAACCCCTTATTTAGGCATGGAGCATCAAGGTGCAATTGCCTACGGCAACAAGTATAGGACAGGATACCTTGGTTTCGATTTTTCAGGTATCGGGCTCGATTTTGACTATATTATTATCCACGAAACCAGTCACGAATGGTGGGGAAACAATGTGAGCATGAAAGATCTCGCCGATATGTGGATTCACGAGGGATTTGGCAATTATTCAGAAACCATGTATGTTGAATGTCTGTATGGTAATGAAACTGCTATGGATTACATCAGTGCCATGAAAAGTAACATTGGCAACAATAGTCCTATTATTGGGCAATACGATGTAAACAACGAGGGTAGTAGCGATATGTATCAAAAAAGCGCCATTTTCTTAAATACCTTACGCTCAATTACCGATAATGATGCCTTATGGTGGAGCATTATAAAAGGTATTCAGAAAGATTTCGCGAAGCAAACTGTTACTACACAGCAAATTGAAAATTATATCAGTCGCCGAGCCGGTAAGGACTTCAGTAAAGAATTCGATCAATTTTTGAGGAATAGTAAACTCCCTGTTTTGGAGTATAAAATTGAGCAAAACGCAAACGGAATAACGCTAAACTACCGCTGGAATGCTGATGTAAAGGGTTTTGCTATGCCTATCCGTTATTTTGATGCCAATGGAAAAGCAAGTTGGTTGAAGCCTACAGCAGAGTGGCAATCAACAACAATTCCCGGACTAAAAGATTCGAATTTTAAATGGGATAGCAAACATTTCTATTTTGTTGAAAAAAAGGTGAAAGCCTAAAATCATTGATTTTTATGCCATTTTAATCAAATTTGTTGGATGTAAATGCGCCTAATACCCTGATATTCAGTTTTTTTTATATAGATTTACAAAAAACAATCAGGTATGTTCAACGAGTTATTGGAATTGGCGGGAAAAAATTTGAATGGAATTTCAAAAGATATTCCGGAATTAACTGACCTGGACAGCCACCAGGTTTCTTCCATTACATCAAAAACAGTTGTAAACACGATTCTTCAGCAGGCCAAAAAAGGCAATTTAGGCTCGTTGAAAGAAATGCTATCAGGAACGGAAACTGCGAACGGAAATCAAGTAGTTGCAGGATTGCAGAACTCTGTTACCACACAATTGCAATCCAAACTAAATATTTCGGGACAAAGTGCTCAGCAACTTGCAGTAATGGCGTTACCAATTATTATGAATATGCTCAATAGCAAGGTGAAAACTGCGCAAAATGATGGTGTTGATATCAATTCGGCCCTAAATAAAATTAGTTCAAAAAAAGGCGGATTAATCAGCAGTGTTTTAGGCATGTTTGGTGGCAATAATCAGAATTCAAAAATGATTAATAATATTCTGCAGCAATTAATTAAGTAATATAATTATGCTATCGCCCCTTACAGGGCTTGAACTCACACACTGTCCGCGGTTTGGTTTCCAATCACAACTGTTCGGAAGAAAATCCAACCTACCGGCAATAAACAAAACACTGTGTACAACTGACATTGATAATCAGTGATTTACGACAGAATTTCGTTTCATGAACGTAAACGAAATCCTTTCCAAACTACCTGAGAAT